>CAXBBB010000566.1:0-2475 GCA_963973615.1 uncultured Rhodothermales bacterium
CAGCCAGGTAGTACGCCACATCGGGAAAGCGCATGGCTATATCGGCGGGGTCGCATACCCTCGTGCGTTTGCCGAAGACGGATACCTGTGGATCGGCGACGTGCACGGCATTACCCGCATCGCCCTCAACCTGCTGCCTGACGAACGCGACACGCCGCTCCTATTCATCCGCTCCATCGACCTGTTTCATCAGCCGACGATGTGGAGCGAGCGCACCGACGCGTTGATGCCGTGGGAAAACTACCCGGTCGACCTCGACCTCGACACCGACGAGAACTACCTCACGTTTCGATTCTCGGGCATCAACTTGGCCCAGGCTAGCGCTCTCTACTATCAGTACCAACTCGCTCCGCTCGATCAGACATGGAGTCCGCCGTCTCGTTCGCGTGAGGCGACGTTCACACACCTCGAGCCGGGCATCTACCAGTTTCGCGTTCGCGCGTGCTTGACCGCTACGTGCGAGCAATTTTCCGAGCGCGCGCAGACGTTCACAATCGCCCAACCGTTCTATCAGACGTGGTGGTTCTACCTGCTCTCAGGTGTCATTTGCATAACCATTCCCGCTGTCGTCCTGCACGCCCACACGCAGCGAGCTGAGCGCCGTGAGCAGCGACTGCAGGACGAAGTAGACGAACGCACGGCCGAGGCTCAGCTCGCACGCGTCGCCGCCGAAGACGCCGCGCAAACGAAGTCGGACTTCCTGGCCAATATGAGCCACGAAATTCGGACTCCGATGAATGCCGTGATCGGCTTCTCTGACCTCCTCGAACGTACCGAGCTCGACGCCGAACAGCGCGAATACGTCCACCTGATCAATACGTCAGGTGAGGCGCTGCTGTCGGTCATCAACGATATCCTGGACATCTCCAAGATCGAGGCAGGCGGCATCGAACTCGAACAACGAGGCTTCTCTTTAGTCGATTGCATCGAAGATGCCGTCGACTTGGTCTCGCTCAAGGCGGACCGCAAGGGCTTGGACCTGGCCTATACGCTCGACGCTAGCCTGCCCAACCGGGTCGTCGGCGACGCCAACAGGCTGCGGCAAGTTCTGCTCAATCTGTCGACCAATGCCGTCAAGTTTACCGAAAGCGGCTCCGTCGTCATTGAAGTACAGAGAGGCGCTGACGGACCGGACGGAACGGTCGGCGTCGACTTTGCCGTCGTCGACACGGGTATCGGAATCGCTGAACACAACATCGGCAAACTGTTCAATGCCTTCAGCCAAGCCGACGCCTCTACCACACGCAAGTTCGGCGGCACGGGCCTGGGCCTGGCCATCTCGCGCAGCCTAGTCCGATTGATGGGCGGCGATATCCAGGTGACGAGCACGCTGGACAAAGGCTCGACCTTCCGCTTCCGCGTCTTCTTGCCTGCCGCCGAGGACGCACCCGAAGACGCCGTTTCGCTCGAATCCATGCGTGCCCTCGTAGTGAGTGACGATGAGAAGCAGCGGTTGTGGCTCGAAATGCAGACCATCTCGTGGGGCATAGAGGCCCAGGTCTACGAAAGCCCCATCGAAGCGCTATGCGCCGTCGAGATGGAGCCAGATGCGTTCGATGTAGTTATCCTCGACAGCGTCAGCGAAGGCATGACTCAAAACGAGTTGGCCGAGCAGTTGAGGCTGATGCCTCCCACTCAAGCCGCGCCACTTGTGCTCGTCGTCGAGCCCGGCACCCCTGCAGGCAGTATCGAGAACGCTGTCCGAATCGTCGCCCCACTCCGACAGAGTGCTCTGCGTCGTAGGCTCGTCGAGTTGGCTCAGGCCACCCACGCGCGCCCCCTCGCCCTGGGAGACGACGCGACGCCAGGCGAAGTGCATCCGCTGCGCATCCTGGTGGCAGAGGACAACGCGATCAACCAGAAGCTCATTCGCCGCCTGCTCGACCGCATGGGCTACCACGCCGACTTCGCCGAGAATGGCCTCGTCGCCGTCGAAAAAATGCAAGTGACGCCCTACGACGTCGTCTTGATGGACATGCAGATGCCTGAAATGGGTGGACTCGAAGCGACACAGGCGATTCGCGACCTGCTACCTCAGCAGGCCCAGCCGAGCATCATCGCATTGACTGCCGCCGTCCTCCCCGAAGACCGCGCCGCCTACCGGCAAGCTGGAATGGCCGGATTCCTACCCAAACCCGTCAAGCCCGACCTGCTTCGCGAGATGCTCCTGACCATGCGTCCGCTCGCAGAACCCGCTGCCCACCCCGGCTACTTGGCCGACATCATGGGCGAGTTCTCGCTCGAAAGCTGAGGCACGACAGCCAAGCCCCCTTCTCCACGTTGCCATCGCGAGCCAAGCGCGACGATCCCAGGGTAACGGCTAGAAGAGAGGTCGTCCCACCGCTGCGCTCCTCGCGATGACACGGAGAAGCCTCAGGCTCCTTCGCCCAGCACCAACGCCACCTCGGTCCGGTAGGCCTGCCACGCCGGGATCGCCGCCGCCAGCAGTCCGGCGACGAGTGCTGCCCCAACGAT
>CAXBBB010000567.1:0-2475 GCA_963973615.1 uncultured Rhodothermales bacterium
CCGACCTACCAGATCCGCGTAGGACCAACGCGATGCCTGGCAATCGGCAAAGCCCAGCGTAACCTTTCGCTCACCCCTACGCTACATTGGAGGCTGTCCTTTTTTATCACACTCCATTTGCTACGATGCGCACGCTACTCCTCGTGCTCGCCCTCGTCCTCGCCGTTCCCGCCTCTGCGCAGAACTGGCTGGGAGGCGACGACGGTACGAATCAATCCATCTTCCGCCCGCTCGACTGGCCCGCAGCCAACAGCTACCGCACTGGCGCTGGCACGCCCGGCCCCGAGTACTGGCAGCAGCGCGCCGACTACGTGATCGAAGCGCGGCTCGACACGACGGATCACACGATCCACGGATCGGAGCGCATTACGTACCACAACAACAGCCCGTCCGATCTGCCCTTCTTGTGGGTCCAACTCGACCAGAACGTCCGCTCGCGTGAGCACAGCCGGACGTACCAGTTGGAGTCCGCGATTCCCGCTGATCTTAGCCCCCAAGCGCGTCAGTTTCTCGAGCTCGACAACTTCGACGGCGGCTACGACCTGACGCGTGTCGAGATCGTCCAGGGTAGAAACACCGTTCCGGCCGACTATCGGATCGACGACACGATCATGAAGATCAACCTGCCGACTCCGGTCAAGAGCGGCGAAACGGTTTCGTTCGATATCGACTGGAGCTACCGCATTCCCGACGATGGACGCGGAGCCAAAGAGATGGTCGAGGACGGTTATCTCTACGAGATGGCGCAGTGGTTTCCGCGCATGAGCGTCTACGACGACGTGCAGGGCTGGCAGACCGATCAGTTCTTGGGACAGGGCGAGTTCTACCTCAACTTCGGCAACTACGACGTCAAGCTGACCGTGCCGTGGAATCACATCGTCGAGGCGACCGGCGTGCTCCAGAACGACCGCGAAGTGCTGACGAGCGAGCAGCGCAGTCGCCTCGCCCGCGCCTACCAGAGCGAGGAGCCGGTCTTTATTATCGCCGCTGACGAGGTCATGACGCCTGCATCGCGCCCGACGAGTAGCGGTATGCAGACGTGGCACTACAAGGCCGAAAACGTGCGCGACTTCGCGTGGGTCTCGTCCAAGACCTACGTCTGGGACGCAGCCGGATACACCTACCCCGGCACCACGACGCCCATCGTCGTCCACTCGCTCTACCCGCGCGACGCGATGCCGCTGTGGGACAAAGTCTCGACGCGCGCCACGATCCAGACGCTCAAGACGTACGGCGAGATGTCGTTTCCCTACCCCTATCCCAAGGCCGCCAACGTCCACGGACCGGTCTTCGGCATGGAGTACCCGATGATCTCGTTCTGCGGCGCCCGCCCGGACGACGAAGGCAACTACTCGGAAGGACTGGAGCGCGCCCTGATCGGCGTCACGATCCATGAGGTCGGCCACAACTGGTTTCCGATGATCGTCGCCTCGGACGAGCGGCAGCACACGTGGATGGACGAAGGCCTGAACTCATTTCTCGAGTACTACGGGCGCCACGACTACGCCCGGACGTACTGCGGCAAGGAGTGGACCCAGACCGATAACTGCGTGTGGCCCGCCAGCCGAGGCGATGCGAGCCAGATTATCGGCTACATGCGCGACGACGACCAGGTGCCGATCATGGCCGAGTCCGACGTTGTCCATCGCGGCTTCGGCTCGAACGCGTACGGCAAGCCTGCGACCGGGCTGATCATGCTGCGCGAGAAGATTCTCGGCCCAACGCGCTTCGACGAAGCCTTCCGCTTCTACTCGACTCAGTGGATGTTCAAGCACCCGCAGCCCGCCGACTTCTTCCGCTCGATGGAAGAAGGAAGTGGCGAGAACCTTGACTGGTTCTGGCGCGGCTGGTTCTACACGACGAACGCCAACGATCAGACGCTCGCCCAGGTATCGCAGCAGGACGCGTCCGAACTCACCGACGACGCCTCGCGCGGAGCCAACTACTACCGCGTCCAGGTCGACAACAGCGGCGGCATCGTGATGCCGATCGAACTCGAATTCCGCTACGCCGACGGCACGATGGATCGCCGCGTCGTCCCCGCTGACGTGTGGCGCAACAACGAGAAGACGCACACCGTCGGCATGTTCTCGGACAAGCAACTCTCCGTCGTCGTGCTCGACCCGGACGAAGCCTACGCCGACATCAACCGCGCCGACAACCTCTGGATCGCGCCGACGATGACCGACGCCGAAGTCGAAGCGATGGGTCTGATGCGTCCGCTCACGCCCGAGCAAGCGATGGAGTACGCCGGTTCGTTCATGGGCGTCGAGCGCCCCCTGCCGATGGAGTTCACCGTCGATGGATCGGTGGTCTCGATTACGATCAACGGACAGGGCCCCTTCGGCCTGACGCGCGGCGACACCGACGACGCGTTCGTCTGGGGCGAAGCCGAAGCCACCATCGTGTTTACGCGCGATGCGTCGGGAGCCGTCACCGGCCTCACCTTCTCTGGCCCCGCCGACTTCACGGCCA
>CAXBBB010000568.1:0-2474 GCA_963973615.1 uncultured Rhodothermales bacterium
GCTCGCCACTCCGCATTCAGCAGCGACGCAAGGTGCTCGAAGCTGTCGTGGCGAAGCGGCCGTTTCACAAGTGAGAGCATCGAGGTAAAGCAATCGTCTCGGCTCGCGCAGTCTAGGAAGTTAGAACAGGCTACGAGCAGGTGGATCCCCGAATAAGTCGGGGATGACGATGTGGAGACCGAGTAGCTAATGGAGAGGGTAAGCGGCCGGGCACTCAATCGCAGCCCGTAGAGTAGACCGGCCTCAGACGGACCGGCGGACAAGACGCGGAGCGTAGGGCGCGTTAAGAAATCGTCCTGTTCGAGCGCCAGCGAGTTTGGACGATTTCAGCAACCGCAGCGCAGCGTCCGCCGGTGCGACGTAACGCCTTGATCTTTTGGTTCTTTTGGATCAAGCCAAAAGGATAATACACGTAGATCACCTACTGATTGGACTCGGCTCCGCCGATCCGCTGTTTGACTGGATCCCCGCGTTCGCGAGGATGACGATGTGGAGAGTAAGAGTTGGGCGCATTGCCTGCACCAATAGAAACACGACGCGCCACCTCAAAACAGACATAGGCGCGCGTATGTGCACCGGTTGAAGCCGTAGTCCCGACACCGTACCTTTCGGCATGGCGAAGTCCCCCTCCAAGAAGTCGAAGTCAGCCGATTCGGCACCTCCCAACCGCCGCCGCGAGGTGATCGGCCTGTCGCTTATCGCGACGGCGCTGCTGTTTCTACTCGCCCTCATCAGCTACTCACCGGGCGATGCGGACGTGCTACGCGGATCAGGTATCGGGGCGCTGATCGACCCGCCTAGCGGCATCGAAAACCGCGTCGGCGTCGTCGGCGCGTGGCTGGCGATGGCGTTGCTGCCCGGCTCGTTCGGCTGGGTGTCGCTGCTGTTTGGCGGACTGCTCTTGGCGTGGGGATGGGTCTTTTTCCGCGACCGCCCGAGCGGTAATCTGCCGATGATCTCGGTCCTGCTGGGCGTCCTCTCGCTGCTGATCGCGACGAGTGTCGGATGGTTTGGGCTGGCGATGGACGACCCCTCGCAGGTCGCCGCTGGAGCATGGGGGCTGACGCTGGCTGACATCCTCTCGGGCATCTTCGGCATGGTCGGCGCCGCTATCGTGCTCGTACTTCTGCTCTCTGCGACGACGCTGAGCCTGATCGAAGGCGACATTCAGGGCGCGCTCGACCGCGTCGAAGGCTGGATCGACCATGCCCGTTACGGTGCGTCCGACAAGCTGTCCAGCTACACCGAGGGGCGCGCCGATCGCAAAGCGGCACGACTCGCCGCAGCCGAAGCTCGGAAGGCACGCGCCGAGGAGCGCCGCGCCGAGATTCAAGCACAGAAAGCGAGTCGCGCCGTACCGCCGAAATCCACTTCGACGCCCCAACCTGCCGCTCGCGCCAAACCCACCCCGCTCACTCCACCCGCACCGGCTCCACCACCTGCCGCCCCACGTCCGCAGTCGAGGCCGTCCGTCGACGTGTCTCCTTCCGTGCCCGCTGCGTCGTCGGGCGATGGGCTTACACCGCCGCGTCAGGCTCCGATTCCGGTCACCTCGGACGACGACGGCGAGCCGATTGCGACGCCGGACCTGAAGGTGCGCGAGCAGCATGTCGAGAAGAACGTCTCGCGCGTCAAACCGGCCGAAGGCGAAGACGATGCGGCCTACTCGTTCCCGTCGATCCAACTGCTCGAAGCCAGCGACGGCGCCCGTACCATCGACGACGACGAACTCGCCGAGCACAAACAGGTCCTGCTCGACAAGCTCGAAACGTACAAAATCGAGATCATCGGCATCGAAGCCATCGTCGGCCCGACGGTTACGCTCTATGAACTGACCCCTGCGCCCGGCGTCAAAATCCGACGCATCACCGAGTTGGAAAACGACCTGGCGATGGCGATGGCCGCGCCGGGCATCCGAATGATCGCGCCGATTCCAGGCAAGAGCGCCATCGGCGTCGAGATTCCCAACCGCAAGCGCGAGTTCGTCCGGGGCCGCGACCTGATCGGGACCGAGACGTTCAGCGAGTCCAAGATGGAGCTACCGGTCCCCATCGGCAAGACCATCGAGGGCGACACCTACATCGAGGACCTGGCCAAAATGCCGCACCTGCTCATCGCCGGAGCGACGGGATCGGGTAAATCGGTCGGCCTCAACACGCTGATCACGGGCCTGCTCTATAAATGCAGCCCCCAGAATCTGAAGTTCGTCATGATCGATCCCAAGAAGATCGAACTGACGCCGTATCGCGCGCTGCACAACCACTTCATTGCCCTTCCCGACGGCAGTGAAGAACCCATCGTCACCGATTTTGCCGAAGCGCTGGGCGTGCTCAAAAGCTGCGAGAAGGAGATGGAAAACCGCTACGACCTGCTCTCGGCGGCGGCGGTGCGCGGCATCAAGGACTACAACAAGCGCTTCGCCGAGGGCAAACTCGACCCCGAAGAAGACCACCGCCACCTGCCCTACATCGTCG
>CAXBBB010000569.1:0-2465 GCA_963973615.1 uncultured Rhodothermales bacterium
TCGTGACGTGCTCCTCGCGCATCTCCATGAGGCGAGCCTGAAGGCTCGACCGCTCGGGTGATCCGGGCGCGTAGCTCTTGACGGGTTCGTTGACGGGGGGCGGCGGTGCGAAGTAGGCGTTGGGCATGGGCGTTGGAAGCGCTTGTGTATCGTGCTATAAGATAGTCGGTACCGGAATCGGGACGCTTGAAGACTCCGTTGCGCTCGTCACCCGACTATCTTGCACTTCCCCTTCCTATCGTACTTCTCGATGCTTCGCTCGCTCCTTCTGCTCGCCGCTCTCGGCCTCGCTCTCACGCCCACCTCGTCGGCCCAGACGCGCGCTGGTGACGCACCGCGTCCGTCGCCCAATGCGCGGGTCGGGCAGACGTTTGGTCTCACCGATGTCGACATCACCTATGGACGGCCCGCCACGCGCGACCGCTCCTTGTTTGCTTCGGGTAGCGACTTGGCGCCTTATGGCGAGATGTGGCGGGCTGGTGCTAATGAGGCGACGACCATTACGTTCTCGACCGACGTACTGGTCGAAGGTCAGCCGCTCGCCGCCGGGACGTACGCACTGTTCGTCAAGCCCGAGGCGTCGGACTGGACCGTCTACTTCAACCGCGAAGCCAACCAGTGGGGCGCGTTTGGTTACGATGCCGAACGGGATGCTGCCCGCGTCACTGTCGCTCCGGAAACGTCGGCGGAGATGGTCGAGCAAATGCAATTCCGCATCGCCGATGCGTCCAACGAGGGCGCAACGATTTACCTCGAGTGGGGCACAACGCGCCTTCCCATCGAGGTAACCGCTGACTTCGCACGTGCACTAACAGACCGTGCAAACGCCGCCGACACGTGGCAGTCCCTCATGACATATGCCATGATCGCGTCGCAGAACAGCATGGACCCCGAAGTGACGCTGCCTTGGATCGAACGCGCTGTTGCGATGGACGGCAACTTCAACACGCACCGCGCGCACGCCATGATTCTCGCCAACTACGGCGACTATGAAGGCGCCGTAGCTGCCGCCGACCTTGCGCTCGGGATGATCGACGACGTCAGCGAGCAGAACGTAAACCGCCTCACCGCTTCTCGCGAGCAGTGGATGGCCGCACTGGAAAACTGATGGATTCGGTGCGGTTGATGTACGCGCACGCGGTCGCTTTCTGCGTCATCGTCGGTGTGAGCGCCTGCGCGCCCAGCCCTTTGGTCGTGTTCGAGTGCGCAATCGAAACCGATGCGTGCTCGCCTGTCGTCACGCTCGAGGCGGCGTCCGACGCAGACGCTGGCATTCGAGTCTGGGGGAAGTTGGAGGAGTCGGGCCGCCGCAGGCCGATTCGTAGGGGAGAGGTGACGGTCCTCGAAACGCATCGTATGGCTATCGTGGATGAGAAAGGGCGCTTTCGGTTCGACAGCCTCACTGCGGATCAGACGCTCCGGTTTACAGCCGAAGGACATCGCACGATGGTGCGGTCTGTGCAGTGGCTCTATGCGGAAGCCACGGGAGACGCCCCCACCACAATCACGATTGCTCCTGATCTCACCGAGGCCGATGTCGTACGCGCGGATTGCAAATCGCTGGCCGACGTTTCGCCTGACGATACGCCCGAAACGCTATTTCCCGCAGCGCGCGGATGTTTTGACGCCCGAGAAGTAGAGCGCGCTTTGTCTCTCGACCAAGTGGCTCTGATCCTGAGTGAATTCGATACCCGGCGGACCATCGATAAATCGGCTCATACGACGCCGTTGTATCTGCGCGAGCAGGCCTACTTTGGTCTGACACAGCACGCTATCCTTGAGCAGTTAGAATCTGAGGCAAGCGGCACGCTGCCCACTCTTGCGGTCAGCCTCTGCGCGTTCCTCTCGGCGATGGGGCCGCCGAGCTATGCGCCCCACTACATGACAAAGCATGGGATCCGAGCCTTTCAGACGGAAGGCCGCGACGGACTGATTCCGGGGTTCGACTCCGATGCTCAGTGGGAGGGCCTTTTAGGCGAGGTGGGATGCGTCTAAACCGACGTCACATGCGCTCGGCGAGGTCGGCCCAGCGCTCCATGTCCTTGTCGAGTTGGGCGAGCAGCGCGTCAAGGTCGGCGGACAGTTTTGCTGTGCGCTCGTAGTCCGTCGCTGCCTCAACCATCTGGGCTTCGAGCTCGGGCTTGCGGACTTCGGCTTGTTCAATTCGGGCTTCGATCTGCTCCAATTCCCGCTTCTCGTTGAAGGTCAGCCCTGATGTTGTTGGCTGAGACGGCGATGCGGATTGGGGCGGCTGCGTGGCCGCGACTCGCTTGGCTTCGGCGGATGCTCGCGCAGCGGCAGCATCTTCTTCGGCTTTGATTTCGAGCCAGGCCGAGTAGTTGCCGGGGATCTCGCGAAGATGACCGTCCGGCTCGAAGCGGAAGAGGTGATCCGTGACGCGGTCGAGGAAATAGCGGTCGAGCGACACCGAAATGACGCACCCGGGAAACGTATCGAGGTAGTCT
>CAXBBB010000570.1:0-2461 GCA_963973615.1 uncultured Rhodothermales bacterium
TCTGGGCGGCTCCGGTGATCATGTTCTTGACGTAGTCGGCGTGGCCGGGGCAGTCGACGTGGGCATAGTGGCGCGCCTCGGTTTCGTACTCGACGTGGGCCGTCGCGATCGTGATGCCGCGCTCGCGCTCTTCGGGCGCGTTATCGATCTGGTCGAAGCTCTTGGCCGAGCCGCCGAACTTCTCGGCGAGCACCTTGGTGATGGCCGCCGTCAGCGTCGTCTTGCCGTGGTCGACGTGGCCGATCGTGCCCACGTTGACGTGGGGCTTGTTACGCTGGAAGGTTTCCTTTGCCATGGTCGTGCGGGCAGCAGATTAGTTGTGGAGAGTAGCGAAGACCGAACCCGGTCAGATGTGGAGCGCCGCTTGGGGGAATTGAACCCCCGACCCCTTCCTTACCATGGAAGTGCTCTACCCCTGAGCTAAAGCGGCGAAAAAACGCCTTGCTCCGACATCAGCCAAAGCAAGGCGGGGAGCGGGGGACGGGGTTCGAACCCGCGACATTCAGCTTGGAAGGCTGACGCTCTACCAACTGAGCTACCCCCGCAGAGCAGCCTATGACCCGTAAACGAGCCAGAGGTTGCGAGTGGGCCGGGAAGGATTCGAACCTCCGAAGACTAAGTCAGCAGATTTACAGTCTGCCCCCGTTGGCCGCTTGGGTACCGACCCGCAAGACTGCCAATCTAGGACAGCCGAACCACGCGATGCTAGCGAAAACCAAATGAAGCGGAAATACCGTGCATCGTGTGGAGCTGGCAGAGGGATTCGAACCCCCGACCTGCTGATTACAAATCAGCTGCTCTACCAACTGAGCTATGCCAGCGAAAGACGCAAAATACGTCGCTCACTTCTCCCGTCAACCCACTGCGCGACGCTTTCGCAGCCATTGCACAGTCAGCCACACCACGCACACCCCAACGAGCACGGATCCGGCTACTTTCCCATACAGGGCCAACCAGCCTTCTACCTGCGCCAGATTGTTGCCCGCTGCGAATCCGAGGGAGGCAACGAGTGCCGACCAAGCGACTGCGCTAACCGAACAGTACAGCCACGCTCGCCGCGTTGACACGTCCGAAGCGCCAGCAGCGAGCGCAATCACGCTACGGACGCCGGGCAGAAAGCGATTCCCAGCGATGACCCAGTCTCCCCTACTGTCTACCCATCGACGTGCTTTAGCGACCTGATCGTGCGGAAGCCAGCGGAGCCTGTCCGGGTCGTCGATGGCGTCGCCCAACTGGTTGCCGACAGCGTAGACGGTCATAAATCCCGCAATCCCACCCAGTGCGGCAACTGTGATTACCAAGGGGAGGGAAATTGTCGCCTCAGATCCGGCGAGCAGACCGGCGTAGGCGATGAGCAGGTCGCCGGGGATAGGCGGAAGCACGTTTTCGCCGTACGCGATCAGGAACAGAACGGTGTACGTCCAGAACACCGGCAGCGCGGCGAACCAGGCGTTGAAACCGTGGAAGGCATCTGTAGCAGCAGTGAACCACTCCACAGCGTCAGGCGCGCTGAATCAGACAGACGGCGTAGGCGGCGGCTCCTGCCTCACTCCCGACAAAGCCCAGTTTCTCGGTCGTCGTCGCTTTGATCGACACATCGCCCACGCCCAAGCCCATGCACTCGGCCGTGCTCGCGCGCATCGCGTCGACGTAGGGACGCAGCTTGGGGCGCTCCATGGCAACGGTCACGTCGACGTTGGCGATGGTGTAGCCTTCGGCGCGGATGCGGCGGACGACTTCGCGGAGTAAGTCGCGGCTATCGGCGCCCTTCCACTCGGCGTCGGTGTCGGGGAAGAGCAGGCCGATGTCGCCCAGCGCGGCGGCTCCGAGTAAGGCGTCGGAGATGGCGTGTAGGAGCACGTCGGCGTCCGAGTGACCGTCGAGTCCCGTTTCGTGCGGGATGGTGACGCCACCCAGAATGAGCGGACGGCCTTCGACCAGGCGGTGAACGTCGTATCCGAATCCGATGCGCATGGATCAGTCTGTTTGGAGGTCGCCGGACGACCAGAGCGGCCACAGGGCGGTGGCGAGTTTCCAGTCGTCGGGCGTGGTGATCTTGAAGTTGAACGTGCTACCCTCGACTCGGGCGACTTCGAACCCGGCACGGGCGGCGAGTCCGGCGTCGTCGGTGGCGGGCAAGTAGGGATCGGCGTACGCGTGGGCGCCCCGCAACACGTCGAGGTAAAACCCCTGCGGCGTCTGGATGCGATACAGATCGTCGCGGTCGACGGTGGCTCCGAACGCGTCTCCGTCTCCTCGGCGAAGTGTATCGGCGACGGCGATGGCTGGCGAAGCGGCTTCGTGGCCGACGGCAGTCGCTACGACACGCAGGATTAAGCCGACCGATACGAACGGGCGGGCCGCATCGTGGACTAGAACGACGCTGCTGTAGTCGTCCGGTAACGTGTCTAGCATCGCAGCAACCGACGCCTGCCGACTAGCGCCTCCGGCTACGACGCGA
>CAXBBB010000571.1:0-2456 GCA_963973615.1 uncultured Rhodothermales bacterium
CTGGACCGGCGTGTGGATGCTGCGCACGGTATACGGCCTGTGCTCCGCTCGTCGCCCAGCTTCTGGGGTCGCCGTCTGCGTGTGGCGCCGGCAAATCCATGCTCCACCGGGCAACGCGGTCGAAGAAACCGGGCTGATGGATCGTCTGATTGGCGCCAGTCTGCCGCAGTTCCGGCGGACGGTCGGCGGTGAGGAGTAAGAGGGGAACGTCGTCGGCATCGGCTTCGACAGCGGCAGGCATTCCGTTGGCGACGGCCGTTCCGCTCGTCGTGATCCAGACGGCGGGTATGCCGGTCGCTCGCGCTATGCCCAAGGCAAAGAACGATGCGCCG
The DNA here is from genome assembly GCA_963973615.1 of uncultured Rhodothermales bacterium. Taxonomy (GTDB): domain Bacteria; phylum Bacteroidota; class Rhodothermia; order Rhodothermales; family BA12; genus CAXBBB01. The sequence continues at coordinate 333 of CAXBBB010000571.1, forward strand.
CGCTCGTCCCAGTGGACCGTCAGGTCGAGGTCTGGATGCTCAAACGCCGCCATCGCCAGAGCCGTCGACCGTGATCCGGGACAGCAGACGACAAAGCGCACGCCTGAGTCGACGAGCGATTGAATCAGCGCGCGGGCATGGGCGCGATTGGCATTGGCCTGGGCTGCGTCGGTGCCTGCGTCACGGGTGTCCGAGCCGCTAGTGTCGGGGCGGTCGGGCATCAGCGATATTCAGGGTTGGGATGGTCGAATCGGGCGCCCTCGTCCCATGCGGTCCTCATGTTGCCCCACGCGGGGATACCGCCTGCGTCTTTCAGCATCCGGGCCAGGTGGAGCAGATTCCACGCCATGAACGTCGCGTTTCGCTGTGTGAAGTCGTTCTGCGGACCGCCCGAGCCGTCATCGAGGTAGGAGGGGCCGGGGCCTGCCTCACCGATCCATCCCGCGTCGGCCTGAGGTGGAATCGTGTAGCCTAAGTGCTGCAAGCCGTAGAGCAGGCTCGCCGACGCGTGCTTGACGCCATCCTCGTTGCCCGTCACGATGCAACCGGCGACGCGGCCGTAGTAGGCGTACTGTCCGTCGGCGTTGAGTTTGCTGCTGTAGCCGTACAACCGCTCAATCACCCTGCGAGCAATGCTCGACGCTTCACCCAACCAGAGGGGGGTGCCGATCACGAGAAGGTCGGCGGCCATTACGCGTTCTTGTATCTCGGGCCAGTCGTCACGTTCGGCGCCATGCTCTGTCATATCGGGGTAGACGCCTGGAGCGATCACGTAATCGGCGGCGCGGATGTGATCGACATGGACGCCTTGCGCCTCCATGATGCCCATCGGGACGCGCATCAATCCGTGCGTGTGCGATAAGGCGGGTGATGGTTTGAGCGTCGTGTTGATGAACAGCGCGCGTAAGTCGTCGTAGCGGGCAGGAGGGGAGTCGGCCATGTCGATAGAGAAGAGTGTAGCGTCAATATCGCTGTCCGTCCGGGCAGAGACGTCTCGCGACTACGTCATCGTCCGCACTGCCTCGACGACGCGCTTGACGCGGTCGGCGCGTTGCATGATGTAGAAGTGCAGGCCCGGCGCGTCAGCTTCCAGCAGTTCGCGGCTCTGCTTGATCGCCCACTCGACGCCCACTTCGGCTACCTGGTCGTCCGGGGCGCTTTCGATGCGATCGACCAACTCTTCCGGCAGGTTGACGTGGAACGCTTTGGGCAGTGACGTGAGTTGGCGCTTGTTCGTCAGGATCTTGAGTCCGGGGATGATCGGGACCGTAATCCCCGCATCCCGGCAGCGCGCGACGTAATCGACGTAATGCCGCGTGTCGAAAAACATCTGCGTGACGACGTAATGGGCTCCAGCGTCGACTTTCTCTTTCAGGCTCGACACGCACCACGACGGATTCGGAGCGGCGAAGTGCTTCTCAGGGTAGCCCGCCACGCCGACGCAAAAGTCGGTCGGATCGGCGTCAAGCATGTCTTCCAGATAATCGCCCCGGTTCATCGCTGCGATCTGGCCGACCAGGTCGGCGGCGCAGGTGTTACGCGTGCGGTCAGGCTTGGCACGTTGATCGGCAGGCGTTTCGTCGCCGCGCAGGGCCATCACGTTGCGGATGCCCAGGAAGTTGAGTTCGATCAGCGCGTCTTCGGTCTCTTCGCGCGTAAAGCCGGTACACAAGAGGTGCGGGACCGCCTCGATACCAAATCGGCTCTTGATGGCTGCGCATAGACCCAGCGTGCCGGGCCGCTTGCGTCGGACGTGGCGCTTGATGGTGCCGTCGCCTCGCTCCTCGTAGTAGATCTGCGCCGCGTGGCTCGTCACGTCGATGAACGGCGGATCGAACGGCGCCAGTTCTTCGATCACACCGAGTACATCGGCGATCTTGGCGCCACGCTTGGGCGGGATCACTTCGTACGAGATGAGCGGCTCGCTCGCCTGCTCGATTTGCTCGACAACGGTCATTCAGACGTCAGTTGCAGCGGGCGCACACGTCGTCCCACCAAGCTTCGGGAAACTCGTGGTCGGGCGCCGACGAATCATAGGTCACAGCTTTTGATCGACGGGCGTGGTAGCGCAAGTCGTCGCGGATCTGCCGGGCGCCGACGCGGACGGGGCGGCCCTCGTAGCGC
>CAXBBB010000572.1:0-2448 GCA_963973615.1 uncultured Rhodothermales bacterium
TCTGACGACGTCGCCGCGCAGACGCAGGCGCACGTCGTCATTGTAGACGTAGGTGCCTTGGATGCGGACGGACGAGCGGTATTCGGACCCGACCCCTGCGAATTCAGACCCGGATGGCGTGAACGTCGACACCGCGTCGTCGCGTTTTTCGGTGCGGAGTGTCACGTCAAGGCGTGCCCAGCGGCGCGGAGACCAGCCCACGTCGGCCAGCAAGTCGAGGCCGGGCGTCGGCCTTGCGCGAAAGCGGGAGGGGGCGGTCAGGCGGTAGGCGTCGGCGTAGAAGTTGAGGCGGAGCGTGGGCGTCAGCCGCGTCGTCAAGCCCAGGTAGAGGCCTTCTTCGCTCGCGAGTCCCGCCGACTGCTCGGCGAATGCGCCGTTCTGGACGGGATCGAACGAGGCTTGTGCCGAGCGAACGTGCAGCAGGACGGTAGATCCGCGTCCTACGCGCGCCGTCACGCCGCCGACTCCGCCGCGATTTCCGTTGCCGTCTACGCCGATTTCGCCGAACAGTCTGGCCTCGCCGACCATCACGTTTCCAAAGACTCCGATGCCGCGATAGTCGGCCTGGGGATCGGGGTCGCGCCGAAAGCGCCCGTTGGTCGTGGCGACGGGAAAGGCGTAACTCCGCTGCGCTGCGACGACGCCGATGCTGGCTTGGTCGCCCTCGTACTGAACCGCCGCGCCCACGTCGCGCGACTCCACGGCTCCGCGTCTGTCCAACTCGCTTTCGGTCCGATGCAGTCCCGACTCGGAAATCGACAAGATGACTGGCACGCCGCCGACCGAGTCCAGGCTCGCGTCCACGTCTCGAATCGACGCCCACGCTGAGGCCGAGACGTTCCACGGCAGCGCTACCCGAGCCCCTGCGCCGCGCAGAAAAGCCGTCTCCGCCGAGCCGCCGTAGGGCCGAATGCCGCTTCCCGCACGCCCGACGCCGCTCGTTGCCTCGCGCGATTTGCCGATGGCTCCCGCGCGCCCGACGACCAGTCCCTCTCCAAACGCTGTCGTGAAATCGCCGACGACCAGTTCGCGGACCGGGCCGACATCGCGAATGGCGAGGTGAGCGCTCGTAAAGTCGGCAGGACCTTCGCGTCCGTCGCCGAAGCCGATGCGCTCTCCTGCGTCGTTTTCGAGCGTGAGGTTGGCTTGTAGTTTGTCGCCGACGAGGACGCGCGTTCGCGTTAGCAGCCCGGCGCGCGGTCCGGGGTAGCGACCCTCGCTGTAGCCCCGCGATTCTTCGACTCGCGTCGAAACTCGGTGAACGCCGAGCACGCGGATGTCCGAGAACGCTTCACGCAAGCTCTCGCGCAGTGGGGACGGCTCGCGAAACGTGACGAACGGCCGCATCAGGCTAATCTCGTCCGACGTGATGCCGTCGACGGCCAGCAGTTGTTCGAGCGCCCGGAGCGGTGTCGCCCGGCTCTCACGGAAGCGCACGATGGCCGACGCCAGCAGCGGAGAGATGCCCGGCAGAACCGCGATCTCGTCTGCCGACGCGCTGTTCAGGTCGAGAGGCCGCGCTGCCAAGTCTTCCAATCGCGCCGCCAAAGCTTCGTCGTCTCCGTCGACAGCGGCTGATTCGAGCAAGTCGTCGAGGTCACCGTACGCCTCAGTCGAGTCACGTTCCTGAGCGCCAGCCGCGGTCGCGCTCAGCAGTAGGAGGAATAGGAGAAGTCGTCGAAAGGACATCGGCGAGGCGGAGAGGCGAATAGCAATCTACACCGCCGCCGCGCTCAGTCCGCTTCCAAGCGGTAGCACGGGATGGAGCCGATAGCCGTAGGCGGCATGTTGTCCCGATACGTCATCCACCGCTCCAGCGTGCTCGGCATCAGGTTCATGCGATCGGTGACGAAACGTAGGGCAGCGTCGTTGCGCGTGGGGCAATCCGACCGCAGAACGGTCGGGGAGACGTAGCGGCGGCTTTCTGTGATGTCGGCTCTGAACAGTACGTGCGGCCAATCGTCGCTCCGCCTCTCCGAGTTTCTCATTTCGTGCTCAATCCATATCGAGCTGGTAGGCATCGGCCTAGCCCACGTGCCGATCTCTCCGCCTCGCAGCCTATCGCAACCGACTAGCAGATAGGCGTGCTCACCGCTCTTTGCTTCGCGGGGGCGGAGGTCGAGCCGCATTGCTTGGGCTACGGCAAGCGCTGCTTCGTCCAACTCGGGGCAGTCCGAGTTGACGCGCTCTACGTTGACGGGGTAGTGGTTCTGAGATAAGCCCATGCGCAACGCGACCATCGGGTTGAACCGAACCCTCCATTCTTCGGCGAGTGCATCGTTGCGTGCTTCCGAGGTTTCCATCGGAATCAGGCGTCCCATTTCTCTCTGGGCATAGATCAGCCCGTCGAGGTTGAGGATCGTCGCGCCGGGATAGCCTTGGGCCGAGACGACGACCGTTCCGTCGCTTGGCAGATCGGATAGAGCAATGAAGAAAGGACCTTCGTCA
>CAXBBB010000573.1:0-2446 GCA_963973615.1 uncultured Rhodothermales bacterium
CAGGTCGTGGATCTCCCAACGCCCGCCCGCTTCAAGCGTCACGTCGCCGCGCGTCCACAACCCGCGCCCGAATGCGCCGCCCGACACCATCCGACTGTTCGGCACCAGGTAGCCGACGGCGTTCGTATTGCCTTGCGTCTCGCCCGACACGCCGACGGTCCACAGAGCATCACCTCCCAACAGCCCAACCGGGCGATGACGATAGATGGCATCCAGCGTATGTGTCCGCAACGTCAGGTCGATTTGAGGACGAGCGAGCGGATCGCGTCCGGCCAATCGGTCGGCGTCGAACTCGCGCCTGCGGTTTTGCTGATAGCCGTACTGGATCTGCGCGCTCGCACCACCGGACAGTCTGCGTCGCAGGCGGATAGCGGCCAAGTCGTGCGCGACGACCTGCTTGGGGGCATCGATGGTATAGCCGAACTGGTAGTCGACGGCCGGGCGCCCGGTCGCGATCACCTCTTCCAAATCGTCGAATGTGTTAAAGTGCGAACCGCGATAAATGCCCAAGTCCGTGCGATAGGCGCTCGCATGCGCTTCGGCTTCCCACCCGCCACGGACGTACGCTGCGGCGACTTCGCCTGCGCGCTCGAAAAACGCTGTGTTTCCCAGCACGTAGTCGGGCGTCCGCGCATCGCCCGCGCGCCGCAGACTGACCTGCGCCCGCACTCCGAGTCCGGGGACGGCTTTGGACGCTCCCTCGACTGCTGCCGTGCCCGCCAGTTGTTCGCTGTTTGAGAATGCGTTGAGCGCAACGCGTCCGCCCCAGCCCGGAGTCGTTGGAAGAGCGGCATCTTCGAGTCGAACGACGCCGCCGATGGCTCCCGCACCGTACTCGACGCCCGCCGCACCACGCACGACCTCGACGCGCGCCGGAGCGAACGGGTCGACTTCGGGCGCGTGCTCAGCGCCCCACTGCTGTCCCTGCATTACGATACCGCTGCGTACGATGACGACGCGATCCGAGTGTAGACCACGAATGACCGGCTTGCTGATACTTGGCCCCGTCGCCAGCGTCGCCACACCGGGAACGCGTTCGAGCGTCGCTCCCAGGGTCTGCCCGCGCACGTCCGCTAGTTCAGCAGCATCCAGACGCGCAACGGACTGTGCGCTCCGCTCGAGCGCTTCGGCGACAGCATCCTCAGTCACGACGACCTCGCCTGCCTCATCGACGACGGCCAACATCTCGAAGCGAGTGGAGACATCGCCCGCTCGTAAATCGACCAGACGCCGAACCGTCTCGAAACCGACGAAGCGCACGTCGATCGTCAGCGTGTCAGCGGGCAACTGAGACAGACGAAACTGTCCATCTGCGCCGGCCAGCGCTCCGACTGAAAGGCGCGGAGCCGTAACCGTGGCACCGGGCAGCGGCGCGCCATCAGAGGCAACGACCGTACCGGTCAGCGTGCGAGAAGCGGTCTGTGCAGACGCCCCAATGGGGACGCAGGCCGCGCACAGGACGGCCAGAAGGGATAGCGAGCGCATCGAACGATCTGAAACCCGACACCTCAGAGGAGAGGCACCAGCGGCGAGACTACGCGCGCATGGAGCAACCACGCACGCACTCATCAGCGCGCCATCGCCCGCTCAGGGGCAAACTCAGGCGCGCGCGTTCAGACGTGCGGGCGGCCCTCGGTCGCTTGGCTGCTCAACCGCCGCATCGGTCCAAAGCGGAGCCGCATCGCCGTCGGCAGCGGCAGACGGTGTCGGTCCGACGAACACCACGCCACCCGACACCAGCGCGGCCAGTGAGACGGCACACAGACACGGCCCGTGATTGCTCGCATGTTCGTGCGCAACAGCACTGTAGTCTCCGGCTTCGTCCACATGGACGACTTCATGCTTCTGATGCGAGTGGTCGATCTCGTGCGCAATCGGCGCAGCCACGCCACCGATTCCAAACAGAATCAGCAGCAACAGAGCAAACGCGGGACGCTGGGTCGACATGGGGAGATAGACGACGGCGGACGCGGTGGGTTTCGCGAGTGCCTCCCAATCGATGATCGAGCCGTGGCCGCAATGCACGGCAATCACCGTCGGCGTGTGTTACATCGCCATCCCGCCGTCGACGTGGAGCGTGTGACCTGTGATGTAGCCCGCCGCGTCCGATGCGAGGAAGGCGACGGCGTTGGCGATGTCCTGAGGCGTAGCGCCGCGTCCGAGCGGAGTGCCGGACAGCATAGCTTCGCGCGCTTTGTCGCCCAGATCAGCCGTCATATCGGTTTCGACAAAACCGGGAGCGACGACGTTGGCGCGCACGCCGCGTCCACCGAGTTCTTTGGCCAGGCTCTTGGTGAAGCCGATGATGCCCGCTTTGCTCGCTGCATAGTTGGTCTGCCCCCCATTGCCCATCACGCCGACGACCGACGACAGGACGATAATCACGGGCAGGATTTTCCAGCCCAGCCAGGCGCCGAAAACGGCGAGCAGTTTGAAATCCCCGTAG
>CAXBBB010000574.1:0-2435 GCA_963973615.1 uncultured Rhodothermales bacterium
GACGACTTCCACGCAGGTGCTGGCGATGCCGATACGTCCGCCTATGATACCGCCGCCGAGGATGTGCTGATGCTGATCTACACGTCAGGCACTACGGGAAAACCCAAAGGAGCCGTTCACACGCACTGCGGGTTTCCGGTCAAGGGTGCTCAGGATATGATCCACTGCATGGACGTGCGGCCGGGCGACGTGATGTATTGGATGACCGATATGGGCTGGATGATGGGACCGTGGCTTGTCTTCGGCACGCTCGCGGCAGGCGCAACGATGGTACTCTACGACGGCGCCCCCGACTATCCCGACGTCGACCGGCTGTGGCAGACCGTCGACGAACTCCAGGTGACGCACCTGGGCGTCTCGCCGACGCTGATCCGAGCGCTGCGTCCCAACGGCTCCGAACCGCTGTCTCGTCACGACCTGAGTAGCCTGCGGCTAGTTGCGTCGACCGGAAGTCCGTGGGACCCCGAAAGCTGGCGCTGGTGCTTCGAGCACGTGCTAGGCGGCACCAAACCTATTCTCAACTACAGCGGCGGGACTGAAATCAGCGGCGGCATCGTCTGCGGCAACCTCTGTACCCCTGCCAAACCCGGCTCGTTCAGCGGCCCCGTTCCCGGCATGGACGCCGACGTAGTCGATGCGCAAGGGAACACCGTTCGCGGCGAAGTCGGCGAACTCGTCATCCGGCAACCGTGGATCGGCATGACGCGCGGCTTCTCTGGCGACGCCGAACGCTACCGCGAAAGCTACTGGAACCGATTCGACGGCATCTGGACGCACGGAGACTTCGCCGCGGTCGACGCCGACGGGCTGTGGTATATCCTTGGGCGCAGCGATGACACGATCAAAGTCGCCGGAAAGCGCCTGGGTCCCGCCGAGGTCGAGAGCGTCCTCACCGCCGACCCGCGCGTCGCCGACGCTGCTGCCATCGGCGTGCCGCACGATGTGAAGGGGCAGGAAGTCGTCGTCTTCGCGGTCCTCGCACCGGGCGTCGAGCCTACGGATGCGGTACGCGCTGAGTTGATGGAGCGCATCGTATCGGCCATCGGAAAGCCGCTCAAACCGCGCGAACTCCGTTTCGCGACGGATCTCCCCCGCACCCGCAACGCCAAACTGCTGCGCAGGCTGATCCGCTCGGCCTACCTGGGTGAAGACATCGGCGATACGACCAGCCTGCTCGACCCCGCCGCGCTCGACGCAGTCCGTGCTGCGAGGTGATCGTTCAGAAGAAATAGCCGAACGCGTGGCGGTGGTGGCGCAACTCAAAGGCCTCGCCCTCGCCCCGTTCGATCGCGATCACGTCGAAACGGCACGGCGAGCCGTCGAGCTTACGCTCATACATGAAGGCTTCGGCGGCGCGCATAATGCGCTGCTTCTGAGCCGGAGTGACGGATTCTTCCGGCGTTCCCCAATCAGCCCCTCGACGCGTTTTGACTTCGACGAAGACGAGTTCGCCGCCGCTGTTGTCGGCGTTGGGCTCAAAACAGACCAGGTCGATTTCAGCTTTCTCAAAACGATAGTTGCGATCCATCACCATGTGCCCATTTGCGGCTAGGTGATCGGCAGCCAAGTCTTCGCCCCATTGCCCCAGGTCAAACGCGCGGCTCATCGATCGGTCGTGGTATTCGACTGTTCCAGCATGTGGAGCATCTCGCGCATCAGGGGCAGGTTGTCGCGTCGCACGAGCGGGAGCAGAACGCGCATGAACTGATCGAACAGGTGCATGACCTCACGGAAGGCGTCAAGGCGCTCAGCGAACGCGGATTCGTCGGGAGTCAGCGCACCGCCGCCTCTGGTGAGTACGTCCTCGCAGGCTTGCAACTGGCTCAAGACGGGCCGAATGCGCGCCGTCAACTCCCACGCATCTTGCTCAGCAGCGTAGTGGTCTTTTCGCGAGTTGGGCAGGTGAACCTTGCGGATCAGGTTCCAGCTCATCAGCGACCGCAAATTCATGTTCGCGTTACCCCGGCTGATGTGCAGGCTAGCCATGATGTCATCCGTGTCGAGCGGTTCACCCGATGCGTAGAGGAGAGCATGAATCTGGGCCATCGTCCGGTTGATGCCCCAATCGGAAGCCATTTCGCCCCAAAAGAGGACAAAGCGCTCGAGCGCCTCCTGGTGTCGCGTGGAGAGCGATGCATCGACGGGTTCGGGCATGACGATTTTCAGTGTGTGTCGAAAGTTATGAAACCGCATAGACCGCGCCTCCACTTTTCTCGCGACGTTTGACGTACTAGTCCATCTGTGCCTGCCCTCTCACCCTCCGCATGCCTAGTACTAGGTCGGCAATGCTTCTCTCTGGACGCCGGTGGTCCTCAAAAACACAGCCATGCGACAAGCTAGCAATGCTCCGGTGAATTCACTCCTATCGTTCGCTGGAACCGCGTGTTTGCTGAGCGTTGACCCTCATTACCTTCCAGTCCAGCCTCACGTCCTTC
>CAXBBB010000575.1:0-2426 GCA_963973615.1 uncultured Rhodothermales bacterium
TTCGCGATCCCACCCTCCTCCCGCACTGCTCGGCTTTTAACCTGCCTATCCCGAATAGATGCAAGCCCGTAGTTTGAGACCGATGTCCACCACTTCGTCTCGCCCCGCCTCTTCACTCGTACGCGAGGTTCTGCGCGGCTATACGCTTCCGCTTTGGGGCGATCACGGGCCAGCGCACTGGGCACGCGTGCTCGAAAACGGATTGCGGCTGGCCCATCGAACCGGTGCCGATCCGGTAGTCGTGGCGCACTTTGCCGTCTTCCACGACGCCCGCCGCATCAACGAGTACGACGACGAGCATCACGGAGAGCGCGGCTCTCAGTTGGCGCGGGAGATGCGGGCCGAGTGGTTGCCGTTCCTTTCCGACGAGCAGTTCGTGCTCCTCACCGACGCTTGTGACCGCCACACCGACGGTACGACTCAGGGCGATGTGACCGTGCAGACCTGTTGGGATGCTGACCGACTCGACCTGTGGCGTGTCAGTATCGAACCGTCCGACGTGTACCTCTGCACGTCAGCGGCCAAGAGCGACGAGATGAAGGCGTGGGCGTACAGCCGAAGCCTGTTCAAACGCGTGCCGAGCTACGTGCGGTCGGAGTGGCTGATAGGAGACTGAACGCGCGGCGGTAGATTGGGCGTCGACTTCTCCCTCTTCGCCGATGAGCTTTCTCCCTTCCGCCTCGCGCACGCGCCCGCCCGGCTTCACGACGCGCCTGCTGGGACGAGTCGAGACGCTGGGCAACAAGCTGCCCGATCCCGCCATCCTGTTCGTCCTCGCGCTGGCGATTACGTGGGTGCTCTCGGCGATTCTCTCGGGTATAGCGTTCGATAGCCTGGACCCGCGAACCGGCGAGGCCATCCAGGTCAACAACCTGCTCACAGGGACGGCGCTGGCCGAGTTCACGTCGAACATGGTGACCATCTTTACGAGCTTCGCGCCGCTCGGCGTCGTGCTCGTGGCGATGCTGGGCGTCGGCGTGGCGGATTCGGCGGGGTTCTTCAACACGGCAATCAAGCTGATGCTGAGCAAAACGTCGGCGAGCCTGTTGGCGCCGATGGTCGTGCTCGTCGGCATTTTCAGCAGCAGCGCCGTCGACGCGGGCTATGTGCTCGTGATTCCGCTCGGAGGTATCATCTTTCATGCAGCGGGGCGGCATCCCATCGCAGGCATCGCGGCCGCGTTCGCAGGCGTGAGTGGCGGCTTCAGCGCCAACCCGGCCCCGTCGGCCCTCGACCCGCTCTTGCAGGGCTTTACCCAACCGGCGGCGCAGATCATCGACCCGTCGATCCTCGTCAACCCGCTGGGCAACTACTTCTTTACGGCCTCGTCGACCCTCCTGATCGTCCTGCTCGGCTGGTTCATCACGGATAAAATCGTCGAGCCGCGCCTCAGAGCGAACACGCCCGTCGACACCGACGAAGCGCAGCCCGAGATGGGCACGTTCCACCCGCGCGAGCGCCGCGCCTTCTGGTGGGCCTGCGCCGTACTGGTCGCCGGTCTGGGCCTGCTGGTGCTCGCACTGCTACCCGAAAGCTCGCCGTTCCGCGACGCCAACGGATCGCTCAACTCATTCTCAGCGCCGATCATGCGGTCCATCGTACCGCTGATCTTTTTGCTGTTCCTGATTCCCGGACTGGTCTACGGGTTCGCGGCGGGGGTATTCAAGTCGAGCAAAGACGTGGTCGACGCCATGACCGAGGCGATGCGCGGCATGGGCTACTACATCGTGATGACGTTTTTCTGCGCCCTGTTCGTCTACGCGTTCGGCACGAGCAACCTGGGCGCGCTGCTGGCTGTCGAGGGTGCGGGCGTGCTCCAGACGCTCGACCTGCCGGGCGGCGTGACGATCTTTGGGCTGGTGTTTTTGACGGCCTTCGTCAACCTGTTCGTCGGCTCGTCGAGCGCCAAGTGGGGCTTGCTCGCGCCGATCTTCGTGCCGATGCTGATGCAGGTCGGCTTGAGCCCCGAACTCACCCAGGCCGCCTACCGCGTCGGCGACTCGTCGAGCAACATCATCACGCCGCTGATGCCGTATTTCCCGCTCGTCGTCGTCTACTGCCAGCGCTACGTGACCAAAACCGGTATCGGCACACTCACGTCTATCATGCTGCCCTACGCCGTCGTGTTCATCGTCTGCTGGTCGATCTACCTGCTCCTCTACTGGGCGACCGGCCTGCCGCTCGGCTTCCAGGCGTCGTACACCTATCCGCCGATGTAGTGGATGGTTAGGCGTCGTCGCCGACGAACAGGATGCGGCGGACCAGTCGGCGGCTGTCGGCGCGTCCGCCCAGCGATCCGGCGAGAATGCCGATGCCTGCGATGAAAATGCTCAGCTTGACGTGGTCGATGGGACGGATCGCCGGGTCGACGGTGGGCCACGTTTCCATCAGCCGCTCGGGGAAGACGGTGACGATGGCGGCGAACG
>CAXBBB010000576.1:0-2416 GCA_963973615.1 uncultured Rhodothermales bacterium
AAAGTGGAGATCGCCATTGGTGACAACCTGCTGGACCAGGTCATCGAAGCCATCGACGCCGCTCTATCCCGCAATACCTACGCGTGGCACGACACCGACGGAACGCACGACGGTGCCGCTTCAGACTACGAGTGGCACAATACGTCCGATGACCGTACAGACCACGGCGGCGACTGGGAGTCCGACGATTCGGATGACGATTTCCACTTCGAGAGCGACCTGGATTGGGGCACGGATTACGACTGGAGCTGGCGCGGTCCTCGCCGCACGTACGGCTCCGACCTGCACGACGCGCTGTTCTGGCGCGAGCCGTTGATCGAGCAGGGCTTGCCCGTCCGCTATAACCGCGTCGAAGGCTTCTACTTGGGCCTGCGCACGTCGGGCCTCGACCTGGATCGGCGGACTCCGGCACGTGGCGTCGGCGAGATCGGCTACGCGTTCGGACTGAAGCGCGTCCGCTATCAGATCGGCGCCGAAGCCCGCGTGACTCCGCGTGGCCCGTTTGCTACCCTCGTCGGCCTGCGCTACGGGCAACAACAGGCGACGTACGACCGCTGGAAGGTCGACCCGGTCGAGAACGCACTGGCCGCAGGGTTCGTGCGCAACGACTTCTACGACTACTACGAAGCGCAGGGCTGGAACGCCTACACCAAAGTGCGGCTGAGCAGCCTAGGCGAAATCGGCGTCGGCTACCGATCCGAGGATTACTCATCGCTTCGCAACGAAGTGTCGTGGTCGCTCTTCGGCGGCAGCGACTTCCGCGACAACCCGATCTTCGACAGTGGACGGGCACAGCGCATTGTCGCGTCGGCAACCCTGGGACGCGTGCAAGGCATCGAAACGCTTCCGGCTGGTGCAGCCTTTCAGACCGAAGCCGAGTTCGGCGACGGGTTGGGGGGCGACTTCGCGTACACACGCCTGACTGCTGACGGCCGCGTCTACATCCGTCCCGATCCGGGTCTTGCCTTCTCGCTCCGCCTGCGCGCCACACACGCCTCAGGCGACCGCATTCCGGTTCAAGCCTTGCCTTCAATCGGAGGCTTGGGCAGCGTCCGCGCCTATCCGCAAAACGCGTTTGCCGGACGGACAGCTATCGTCGCCAACGCCGAAATCGCAGTGGCGAAGTTTCAGTTGTTCGACGATGTCACTGATGACCTGTTCGTGATCGGCTTCGCCGACGCCGGGCGCGTGGACGACGCTCAAGCGGGATTCTCACAGGACACGCCCGACTGGATCGGAGCCGCAGGCGTCGCCTTGGGCTTGGACGACCGCGCCATCCGCCTCGAACTCGCCTGGCCCCTGAGCGACGCAGGCTACGGCACCTCGCCGACCCTCTGGCTCCGCATCCTGCCGACGTTCTGAGTGCTGTGTCCTGTCGAAGGTGTCAGGTGCACCGCCCTTCCCATTCGTCATTCCCCCGGACGGGCCGCTACGGTTTATACATACGTCGCCGAATCCCACTGGCCTATTTATTCGTCGTCCCGGCCCCCGAGCCGGGACCCAGGAGTCTCCTCGACGAACCGATTTGCGTCACGTAGAGAAACCCGCTCAACGTCCTGGGTCTCGGATCAAGTCGAGACGACGAGTGGGAGGATTTTAGAGTCACCTGAAAGGTCTCTATAAGCCGTAGCGCGATGTCCAAGCGAGAGAGGCAGTTGTGGGTCCCTGCCTCCGCAGGGACGACGCGGATGGCGAAGCTAGGTGCGCGCCTTGATGTCCAATGGTCGAGATCTGTACAAGCCGTAGCGATCGGGTCGGGGATGACGGTGAAGGGGCTGGGTGACCAACCCTGACAGGATGGGCCTGACTGAGCACTTAGACGCGTCCGACCTGGGACGCCGCAACTCGGGAGCGAAGCACGAGACGCGGCGTTTTGGCCTGCATGACCGATTCGCCTACCGTTCTCCTCTTCGACGGCATCTGCTCGATGTGCAATGCCGCCGTCCAGTTCGTACTCGCCAACGATCCGTCGCCCGAGTTGAAGCTGGCGAGCTTGCAGAGCGCTGCCGCCAAACCGTTTCTGACCGACGCCGGACTGCCCTCCGATTACCTAGGTAGCCTCGTCCTCGTCGAAGGCGACCGCACCTACACCGGATCGACGGCGGCGCTTCGCGCGGCGCTGTTGCTGCGCGCACCGTGGCCCATCCTGGCCCGCGTCGGCCTGGCCGTTCCGCGTCCGGTTCGAGACCTCGTGTACGACGCCATCGCCAAGCGACGGTACCAGATGTTCGGCACGAGGGACAGTTGCCGCTTGCCCCTTCCGCACGAACGCGCCCGGTTTCTGGCTGATGGGCTGGCGCCTGTCGCCTAATGCCGAAACAGAGCTACCGGCAAAACCGACAGCTCTGTTTTGGGACATGGATTAGCAACCAGCTCTGCTGGCAACGGGAGTTGGTCCGCCGCTACCGAACTCGTA
>CAXBBB010000577.1:0-2411 GCA_963973615.1 uncultured Rhodothermales bacterium
CGTGACCGATCCTGTGTCGTAGATAGAGACCGGGCCGTGATCCTCGCTGCCTTGGACAGGCACGTGCCGCGACCCCGATCCTGCGACGGCAACGGTAAGGTTGTGAGCCTCCTGGGTGATGTTGAGCAGGTAGAGCGCACGCCCGCCTGCTTCGATCGCGTCGTTATCGCCCGCCGACGAGATGTTCATGTACGAGACGGCGATGGCTCCCAGTTCGCTGGTACCGGCGCGGCTCATCTGGCGCTCGTCCTGCTCGTAGAAGTAGGGACGGAGTGGAATCGCCCCCGACGTGCCCAGATCTCCGCTCACGTGCTGACCGGCGAGGCGAATGGCCTTTCCGTCCTTGTCGTACTTCCACCAACCGCCGCGCTGAAACGCCGGTCCGAGCTCTGTAAAACCCTGCCGCACCCAGAGAAACAGCCGCGTCTCGTGACCGCCGAAATACTGGCCGTCCTTGACGAGCACGCGTTCGCTCTCGCGGATGACGCAGAAGTCGAGGCCGCCAGGTCCTGCCTGCCAGTTGGGCACATCGAGCGGCGAGAGGTGGATGAGATAGGGGCGAAAGCCTGCGATCTCATCGGCTTTCGTCGGTCCGCGACCGTCCGCTCGCTTGGGAGCCGGAGGTGTGCGCACGCCTACCCAGCGGTGCCCCGTCGCTTTGCTCCACCCCTGCACGTCGTTGGACCACGCCACGAAGGACGATCCTTTGCGGTCGCAGTCGTAGTAAAACTGGTTGGCGGGTACGCTCATGTCCCTCGCCTCTCCTGCCTTCGCGATCTCGCCCAGCTCGCCCAGCATGACCCCCTCCCCTGGCGTGGGTGCTTCGGATGCGAGACGCCCGACGAACTTCGTGGCCACACGCCGGGCGAAGTTGATGTACGTCGCCTGCTCCTGCCGCTTCTGGAAGTGGGTCGACGTGCGAACGGCACCGGCGCGTTCGAGCGCTTCCTGTGCCGCCTCTTCCCCCAGGCCGTTCAGATCGAGTTGTGGTGACACCTCCTCCCACTGAAACGGCTGGAGGTCCTGCCACACCGCCGAACCGCCCTGGTACCGGCGCTCGTCGCGCTCCCAGTCGGCCTTGCGCTTAGAGTAGAGCGGGTGCGGCTTGGTGAGCAGCGCGCGAATGACTTCGCTTTCGGTAGAGGCCAGAGGCGCGTCCTGTGAGTCGGTGAGTTCCATCGGTGCGAGGATATAGGTTGGTAGCGCGAGCGCACACAGTAGCAGTATACGCGGAAGTGGTCACGGTGTCACGCTTTGGAGAGCAGCCAGCCCATTGCGTTCGAGGAGAGGCTGCGGAAGAACTGCGTGAAGAGGAAGTATCTGAGGGCGTCGGGTACGTGGTCGTTCACCTTGGCAGGCTTGTCTTCGCCTTTGGCCTGCGCCTTCGGGTCCCAGGTGTAGGATTCGATTTCGCGCTCTATCGCTGCCAGGTGATCGCCCTCGAGGAAGTAGACGGGAACGCTGCCGTCCGGCGCGCCCTCGTCGTAGGGCTGAGCGGATCGGCTGAGACACGACTGGGTGAAGCGGATGCCGTCGACGACGTCGTTCTTGGCCTTCTTGACCTGGTACCCTCTTTTGCGCAGCGCGGCGATGAAGCCCCGGGCCGACGGGTCCACGATGGTCTCGTCGAGCGTGACGCCGAACGGGAGTTGCTTCTTCACCCACGTGTCGAAGCGAGCCGCATAGTCCTCGTCGGTGACGAGGATCTTGCCCAGCGTGCCCCCGGCCTCCTCGATCGATTCGAGATAGTCGTCGTCGGTCGCGGCCTGCTCTGCCTTTCGCCCGTCGTGGTAGAAGGCGTGGACGCAGTAGACGGCCTTGCGGTCGTTCCATCCCCAGAGCAGGAAGACGGTCGGGTTGGCAGTGCCGTAGTCGACGCTGACGGCGTAGTGCCGAAACCGCTTGGGCGCGGCATCCGGAGAGACGACGTGTACGGCGCGGTCCCACATCGAGTAGATGACACCTTCGGCCAGCACCCAGAGGCCGAGGATGTAGCGCTGGAAGAACACGCCCGTGAACATGCGCCGGTAGCGCTCGCGGATGCTCTGGGCGAGGCTCGGGTTGTCGTCGAGCGTGAAGTGGAGGTTGACGAGCTCTTTCTCTTCTGCCTGATCCACGAACCGCTTCTTGAACCAGTGCGAGGGGCCGCCGGGGTTGCAGGTGAACCAGAGCTTCGACCCCTCTTCCGAGCAGCGCCCGATGGCCTGATCGACGAACGATTCCGGCATCAGCACCACCTCATCCAGGAGCGCGCCCGCGGCGGTGAAGCCCTGCAGCGTGTCCTGGGACGCCTCGTTGTTGCCCGCAAACAGGTAGTAGGTCACCAGTCCGATGCGCACGAACGGGGCTTCGGACGAGCGGCTGTAGGTGTAGGGCACGCCGAACGCCTTGAGGATCTTGAACATCGGCTT
>CAXBBB010000578.1:0-2399 GCA_963973615.1 uncultured Rhodothermales bacterium
AGATGCGCCGATTACGCACTGCCGACGCGCGCACTACTCGGCGGAGCACCGCCCCCTCAGGATCGGTGGAGCTTTGGATGGATGCGCGCCTTCTTCGAGCGCTACGTTTGACGCCTGCCACGGCGGATGCTCTACTTCGTCATCGCGAGGAGCGTAGCGACGTGGCGATCCCAGTCCTATCGGCACACGTTGGAGACCGCCACGCTTCGCTCGCGATGAGAGTTGGCTGGGCTGGGAGTTAGCGTGACGGTTGGGCGGAATCGGCTCGTCTCGTCGCTTGCTCCACCCTGAACCGCATGCGCCACACGTTCTGTCTCCGACGCCGCGTCGATCTTGGTAAAAGGGTCACACACGCGCCGCCTCTCACCCGACTATGTTCTGCCACCAACTATCGTCCTCGTGCTGCTCCTGCTCCTCGCCTCTCTGCTCGCCCTGACCCCGCCCATGTCGGATCCTGCATCGGAGCGAGCGTTTCTGGCCTTCTCGCAGCAGGTGCAAGCGCGCTACGCCGCCCGGGACGCCGACGGTCTCCGCGCGCTCTGCACCGCTCCGCCGACAGGCGACGCCGAGTGGCTGTGCCGCTACCGCCTCTACCCGCTGACGCAAGACGAATCGCTCCTCGAACAGCTTCCCGCCGATGCCGAAATCGGCGCATCAGCCCGAGCGCTGGCCTTACAAGCCGGGCTGTGGGGCTACAAAGCCGTCGGGGCCTCGGTCTTCTCGCTCCCGACGATTGGGCGACGTGCCGAGCGTCTGCTCTCTGCTGCGCACGACCGCGACGACAAAGACCCCTACGTCCTTCTCGTCGAAGGCCAATCGCTGTTCTACAAGCCGTCTATCGTCGGTGGCGACAAACGAGCGGCGCTCAAGCGATTTCAGCAACTCCGCCGCGTCGTCGAGCGCACCCCTAACGCAGGCATCTCGCGCATCGAAGCCGACGTGTGGGTCTGGTACGCCCGCCACACCACCGAATCCGACCGCGCCGAAGCCGAACGCACGCGCCTGCTCGCCCAAAACCCTCCGCCGCTGTTCCGGGCCTTCCTGCTGTCGCCCCCGTAGATGCCCGATGGCTTTTTCTCGGACCTGATCGGATGGAGCATCCCCTCGTTTGACACGCTCACGCTTCGTACGATTCTGTTCGTCGTCGTCGGAGCGATCCACGCGTTTCTGCTGACGACGTTCGTCGGCAATGCGTTCTACCTGCGTAAGTGGAGTCGCATCGGCGCGTTCGACACGCCGCTCCCGAGCCTGAGCGTGCTGATTCCGGCTCGCAACGAAGAGCGCAACCTGGAGCGGCTCATTCCGTCGCTGCTCGCCCAAGACTACCCCGATGCGCAGTTCGTGCTCTACGACGACGGCTCGACCGATGGCACGTCGGACGTCATCGCGCGATTCTCGGGCGACGAGCGCTTACTCCACTTGACCGGCGACGGCCCTGCTCCGGGTTGGGTCGGAAAGGTCCATGCGCTGTACCAGGCGACACACCACGCAACCGGCGAACGCTACCTCTTCCTCGACGCCGACACCGATCTCCGAGGTCCGGGCGCGCTGCAACGCGTCGTCCGACGGCACGAGCAGTTGCCTGGCCCCGCCGTCCTCACCGGGCTGACCGGACTGGCGCGCGGCGGCGGAAAGCTGCTCGTCAGCCTCGTGCCCCACGCGATTTTGATCGGCTTACCGTGGTTCTTGGTTCGCCACTTTCGGATGCGGGCGCTGGGCGCGCTCAACGGGCAGTGCTGGCTGATCCGGTCGGATCTGTACCACGAGCAGGAGCCGCACCTGAACCACAAAGCCGAGGTACTCGAAGACGTACGGATCGGGCGCTCGCTGCGGATGGCGGGCATCGTCCCCTACATGGCCGACGTACAGGACAGCATCGACGTGTTCATGTACACCGATTTCGCCGACGCATGGGCCGGTTTTCGCAAGAATGCGTATCTGATCCTGGGCGGGTCGCCGATTGGATTCGCCTTCCTCTGGCCGTATTTCCTGCTGACGTTTGTGTTCGCCCCGCTTCTGGGCTGGCCGCTCGTCGTGACGACGTTCCTGCTCAAACTCACTACCGACCGCTGGTGCCGCTATCCCTGGTGGATGACGCTCGTGGCCCCGATCAGTTACGCGCTGGGCGCCCTGCTCAACCTGGATAGCGCGCTCGCCCACTGGCGCGGCGATGTGCAGTGGAAAGGGCGCCGCGTGTAGCCGAAACGCGTTCGATCCGTACTTTACGAGCCGCCTCTTCACCCGCTCGTCATGCGTTTCGCCCTCGTCCTCGCGCTGCTGCTCGCCCTCGGAGCCGTCGTGTTCGCCCTGCAGAACCCCGCTGAGATGTCCGTGCGCATCGGACCGTGGATCTACTCGGGATCGACGGCGATCATCCTGATCTTGACCTTCGCGGCAGG
>CAXBBB010000579.1:0-2396 GCA_963973615.1 uncultured Rhodothermales bacterium
AGAAAGAGACGACGCTCCGAGTCAGCGACCTGACGGCCGTCGAGTCCGCCGTTACCGGCAAGGTCGAGTTGGTCTACGAAGGCGAGCAGACCGGCGCGGCGAGCGTGGCGAGCGTGCTCGTAGGACGCGCGGCAAAGGCCATCTTCGGACGCTACTTCCCCGACCCGTCGGACAAGAAGCGGGGGCGCCCCGAGTACCAATCCGTGATCGACTGGTTCAGTAAGGGAGGCACGGTCGAGTTGGAGACGAGCCTGTGCATCGGCGACTATTCGGCATCGCTCGAAAAGGTCGACGGTCTGGCGGATGTCGTCAAGAAACACGCACCCGAAGGCGACGCTGCCGAGCGCTTGGCGGTCATGGAGTTCGTGCTCGAAGGCCTGCACCAGCACTCACTGCTCGGCAAAGAGGCACACGCTCAAACGCGGCGTTACGCCGACATGATGGGGTCTATGCTTTCGGGCCTGACCTCGTTCGGCGAGGATGACGATGACGACTTCGATGAATCGGCGTACAACTGAGCCTGCCTCCGCCGTCACATGTGACGGCGCTACGGGTACTGCGCGATCACGAACACCAGTTCCTCCCCCCACCCGGGGGGAGGTGCCGACAGGCGGGGTGGGGCGCGGTCTACTTCTCGTTCTGCTCACGCTGCTCCTTCCCGGCTGTGGCTTCTACTCGCTGACGGGCGCGTCCATTCCGGACGACATTCAGACGATCGCCATTCCGCTCGCTGATCTAGACGCAGCGACGCCCGTCTCGACGCTGGCCGACGATCTAACGCGCCTGGTGATCGACCGGATGGTGCGGCAAACACGGCTCGATCTGGAAACCGACGAAGCGGCTGCTGACGCGGTTCTGACGCTGCGCATCACGCAGTATCGCTCGTCTCCGGCCGCATTGGCGTCCGACGACCGAGCGCAGTTGACGCGCGTCACGATCTCGGTTCAGGCACGCTACGCCCGTCAAGGCGCCGACGAGCCGATCTTCGACCGCGCGTTCCGAGGCGAAGCCGACTACAATCCAGTCGCCGTCGGGCCCTCAGGTGAGCTAGATGCGGCGGCTGTCGCACTGGCCGAAATCGCCGACGACGTGTTTACTGCGGCTACGTCCAATTGGTAAACGGGTGCGGAGTTGCGCGTAAGGGCCAACGAGCGCGATACTGAGCACCTCCCCACCCTACACCTACCGATGCGCCTCCTCCTACTCGCGCTCCTCATCGCTGCTGCTCCCGCCTGCGCACCGCCGCCCGCCACGTTCGGCGCCAACGGGTTGCCGCGCGACCGCAACGCTCCCACGGAATCGTCCGAAGAAGCCAACCTGCGCGTCGAGAACGAGCGCCTGCGCCGCCTGCTGGCCGTCGAGACGAGCACCAACGGTAACTGCCCCGCACCAGAGGACGCCTACCGGGGCGAGACCGTCGAAGTGCTGCTCGCCGACGTCTACTTCGAGAGCGGATCGGCCGATCTAACGGCGGACGGGCAGGCACGCCTCGTCCAACTCGCCCAGCGCCTGGACCGCGACTATGGCGGGCGCCGCATCCGCGTCGAGGGCCACACCGACAGCCAGCGCATCGGCCCCAGCATCGCCGCGCGCTTTCCGACCAACTGGGAGTTATCGACCGCTAGGGCAACGGCTGTCGTCCGCTTCTTGGAAGCCGAAGGCATGGCGTCGAGCCGACTGGAGGCGACCGGATTGGCCAGCCACGACCCCGTCGCCGACAACTCAAGTGCCGAGGGACGCGCTCGTAATCGCCGCGTGAGGGTCGCCGCTCTGGACTAACTTGCCGCAACTGTCGCCGATTGTCATGCCTGTTCGTCTCTCCCTGTTCGTCCTCCTGATCGCCTTTGCGAGCGGATGCGCAGCCAGCCGCCAGCTTCCGCGCGAGCAGATGCTCCGCGCCCACGCTCAGGCCCAACGCGATAGCCTCGCCCTGCTGCTCGCCGACGAGCGCGGACGCCAGTCCATCCTGCGCGACTCACTCCAGTTCTACGACGACATCGACAGCGGCGCCTACGAACGGCAGATGCGCGTGCTGACCGACCGGATCCGTGCCTACGAGTTTCAGCAAGGCGGAAGCATCGCCGGCACTCCGATCGACACGCTGTACGCCGACGAGCTCTTTGAACCCGCATCGGCGACGCTCTCGTCGAACGGAACGGCCCTACTCGACCGCATCCGCCGCGACCTGGGATCGACGGGCCGCATCCGAGTCGAAGGCCACGCAGACGGCAGTCCTATCGGTCCCAGCCTGCGCGCCCGCTTCGATTCCAACTGGGAGCTAGCTGCCGGACGCGCCGCCGCCGTCGCCCGGTACCTGATTGGAGGGGGAATGGACGCCGATCGCTTCGACGTGGTCAGCCGGGGCGAGACTGCCCCGATTGCCAGCAACAGCACCC
>CAXBBB010000580.1:0-2389 GCA_963973615.1 uncultured Rhodothermales bacterium
CCCAATCGCGGGGTGGAGCAGAGGTAGCTCGTCGGGCTCATAACCCGAAGGTCGGGGGTTCGAATCCCTCCCCCGCAACTCAAACAGGCCGCTCGGTAACGCACCGAGCGGCCTTGTTGTTTTCCGACCAAGCCGTCACCGCCGTGCTCCATGCGGCTTCCGCAACGCGGTCGAACTGGCTTCTCCAGGCATCGGAAAAGCCGTGACCACCGGCTCGGATTCGAAGCATGGCACGATGACTACACGCGGGTCATCCGCACGGCTCCTTGCCTGTACGTGCCGAACCGCTGCCGGAGCGTCGACATCGACTTCAACGAGGGCAAACCCGATCGGCAACACGCACGGAAGCCGCGTTATGATGTGCGCCTGACTGCACGTCGGCCATGCGACGACGGCCAATGATGCTGCAGGCTCAGGCTGAGCGTAGGCTGCTGGCACGAACGTAGCTACCAACAGGAGAGCGAAGATGCGATACACGGTATGCGTCGGATGGAGATGCAGGTAACGCGTGGGGGAGCCCTGATGGTGCGTGTTGGTATCGCGAGGAATCGGAGCGTGAGTTACCTTTGCGTTCGATTCCTATTCGGATGAGCTGCGTTTACATCCGAAAGTCTGCCTGCCATGCCTCACTTCGCCACTCCCGCTACGGGTGATCTTCTCGCCGCCGCACCTATCCAGGGCGACCCCAACTTCAAGCGCAGCGTCGTTCTGATCTGCGAGACGGGAAACGACGGATCATTCGGCTTAGTCCTGACCGACCCGCTCGACCTCTATCTCGCCGACGTACTCGACGGCTTCGACGAACAGGTGCATCCCCTACGCAGCGGCGGCCCCGTCCAGCCTGACACTCTGCACTTCCTACACCGCCGTCCCGACCTACTTCCGCACGCGCAGCCCGTCGCCGACGGCGTGTGGTGGGGCGGTGATTTCGACGATGTGCGTGCGGCGCTACGTGACGGATCCGCGATGGGATCGGACTTCCGCTTCTTTTTGGGCTACGCCGGATGGAGCGCGGGCCAACTCGAAGGCGAGATCGCAGGCGATGACTGGCTCGTCGCCCCAGCCACGGCAGCGCTTGTGTTTGGAACAGACCCGTCGGTCCTGTGGCGCCAGACGATGCGCAGCCTGGGTCCGCCTGCTGCCTACCTCGCCGACTATCCCGAAGACCTCCGCGTCAACTAGATCGGCTAGTCGATGCAACGTGCCATCTTCTTCGCCCTGCTGCTTTTGACTCCGGCGGCCTGTGCGCCGCCGGAGGATGCTATCGACCAGATCGAGAAGGACGAGTTACTACTGCCTTCAGAGACGACGCGCGTAGTCGCGACCAACACTCTTCATACGCCAGAGCAGACACCGGTCGACTCATCCTTCCGAGCGTTCGTCGCTCGCTTTCCGAGTATGACGCTCCCTCTGGCTCACGACGAGCGCGCAAGGCAAGTAGAGCGGAATTTGCCGCCTCTGCTCACTGAACATCTGCACCACGTTCCGGGACGAAGTCCGTCATATGGAAGACATTTCGCCGTCGGCAGGCTGATCATTGACCGCCCGTTTCATGTCGTGCTCGTCAAAACAGAAGATCCGTCTGGAGGATACAACGATGTGTATGACCTGGTTACCTACACGCTGCACGGCGATCTGATCGCGCGCCAACAGGTCGCCCACTTTGCCGCCGACGTGAGTTTTCGCACGGAGACGACGCTAGCGATCTCGCCGGATCTGGGTGTGCGCAGTAAGCAAAACGAGACGGTGATAGATACAGAGGGAAATGAAACAACGAGATCCGACACCCTGCTCGCGTTCCAGGTCACCGCGTCCGGCATAATCGAGCGCGTAACGCCAGCGCAGTAACCGAATCGCCCCCACGAGGTAACAAGCGGACTAGGCGCGCCGCTCCCCGGGCTCGCCGATCATCCATCCCCGTAGCGCACCACCGACGGCACCGCCGAAAATCGCGCCTTCGAGCACGGCCGTGACCGCCTGAGCAATCGGTCCGTACGTACCCTCTCCGACCAGTGCGCCAACTGCGTCGAGCGAGATCTGTGATTGAGCGAATACCAACGGCAACGCGTCCAGACTGCCGCCCATCATCGTACCTCCTAGGGCGACGATGAGCAGCGTCGCAATCGAAGTCGTGACAGCCGAATAAACCGCAACAAGCCGACGGGGCGGATATGTGCTGCGTCGGCCTGCGAACTGGGCGCCTGCCCACACAGCAGCTCCTATCGCGGCGCCCTCTAGCGCTCCGGTCATGCGCGATAGTGCGGCACCGAAGAGCAACCCGAATGCCTCCAAGGCGACGAAGTGGACGACTGCGCCTACGACCAGCCCGCCCAACGCCGCCCCGACGCCGCGCCAACGGGGAGACACCAATCGTCCAGCCGCTACGCCC
>CAXBBB010000581.1:0-2384 GCA_963973615.1 uncultured Rhodothermales bacterium
TCCACGCAAGCTCGTTAGCACTCTCACTGCCTGGCATCTTATCTAGGCCAGCCCCGTCTCTTTTGCCTCCTAGCTGCTGCCTTGATGGACCTCGTCCCTTCCCCTACCTCATCTCAGGACAGCGAGCGCCCGGACCGGCTCATTCTCGTCACCGGAGCGACCGGCTACATCGGCGGGCGTTTGGTGCCGTGCTTGCTCAAAGCGGGCTACCGCGTGCGGTGTATGGTGCGCGACGCCGACCGCTTGAGCGCGAGTTGGGCAGGCGACGTAGAAATCGTAGAGGCGGACGTGCTCGACGCGTCGACGCTGGCGACCGCCGTCGCCGGAGTCGATACAGCGTATTACTTGATCCACTCACTGTACAGCGGTTCGGACTATGCGGCGCGCGACCGCGAGGGCGCTTCGAACTTTGGGTCGGCGTGCAAGACGGCGGGCGTCGACCGGATCATCTACCTGGGTGGTATCGAACCCAAAGGCGAGCACGTCAGCGAGCACCTGGCGAGCCGAGTCGAAACGGGAGACGTGCTACGCGAAAGCGGCGTTTCGGTGACCGAGTTCAGAGCTGCCGTCATCGTCGGATCGGGAAGCCTGTCGTTCGAGATGATTCGCTATCTGACCGAGCGCGTGCCGATCATGATCTGCCCCGCCTGGGTACGCACGCCGACGCAGCCCATCGCCGTTCGCAACGTGCTGCAATACCTCACGCAGGCGCTCGACCGTCCGGCAAGCGTGGGGCGGATATTCGAGATAGGGGGGAAAAACGTGCTGGCGTATCGCGACATGTTCGACATCTACGCCCAGGTCCGCGGCCTGAAGCGGTGGATCGTCGAAGTCCCGATTGTGCCGCCGCGTGTATCAGCCCACTGGGTCGGCGTCATCACACCGATCACCTACACCATCGCACGTCCGCTGCTCGACGGGTTGAAGAGCGAGGTCGTCGTGACCGACTTTTCTGCAGAGGAGGTGTTCGACGTAGAACCTATCGCCTACGAAGCCGCCGTCCGGCTTGCCCTGCAACGCTACGAGGCCGATACCGTCGAGACGATCTGGCACGGCGCCTACGCCACATCGGTGCGGTCGGGGCGCGTGCTGAGCGAACTCAAGGACGAAGAGGGCATGCTGCAAGACGTGCGAACGATCCATACGCCTGCGTCGCCCGAATCTGTCTTTCATGTCGTCGAATCCATCGGCGGCGACGAAGGCTGGCTCTATGCCGATTTCCTCTGGGAAATACGCGGCTGGATGGACGAGGCCGTCGGCGGCTTCGGTACCCAAAGAGGACGACGCACACGTGGCAGCTTGCGCGTCGGCGATGCGGTCGACTTCTGGCGCGTCGAGGCGCTTCAGAAAGATCGCCTGCTACGCCTACGGGCCGAGATGAAACTGCCAGGCCGCGCGTGGCTGCAGTTCGAGGTGTGCCCCGATGAGGAGACAGGCGGCACGCAGCTCATACAGACTGCGTTCTACGAACCCAAGGGGCTGTTCGGGTTGGCGTACTGGTACGCCGTTCTGCCGATGCACGGCTTCGTCTTTCCCGGCATGATCCGCGGCATTGTCTCGCGCGCCGAAGAGATCCAGAACCGCTACGACCGGCTGAAGGCCGTACAGGAGAAATCGCAATAGCTCAGTCGTTGGCGGCGCGACAGGCCGTCCATGCAGACTCTGCAACTATTCAAGACCTCTCTGTCCTCACTTCGATTAGCTTGCGAGCCCTACCACGTACACAAGTGTACCGCCACTCCAGACGTCCGCCTAGGCTAGGCATCCTGAGCCAGAGGGACCAATCGTAACGACCCCGAAGGCATTCCGAATCTCTCCGCTGCGGCTTGCCGGCCCAGCGGCGAGGCGCCTACCTTGCCCGTCTTCCACCCCATTGGAAGCCCTTTTCCAGCCTTTCCACATCATCCGCCGGACCGCATGTCCTCTCATCCCGATTTTTTCGCCCAGGTCAATCGCATGTTCGACCGGGCTGCCAAATTTCTGCCGCAGACCGACGGCGTGCTCGAACAGATCAAGGCGTGTAACAGCGTCTACCACATGAACTTCCCGCTCAAGCGCGACGACGGGACCATCGAGGTGATCCAGGCCTACCGTGCCGAGCACTCGCATCACAAGCTGCCGACCAAAGGCGGCATCCGCTACGCCGAGAACGTAAACGAGAGTGAGGTGATGGCTCTCGCGGCGCTGATGACCTATAAGTGCGCTATCGTCGACGTGCCGTTCGGTGGTGCCAAGGGCGGGATCAAGATCAACCCCAAGAACTACTCGGTCCATGAGTTGGAGCGCATCACGCGCCGCTACACGTACGAGCTGACCAAGAAAAACTTCATCGGGCCTGGCGTCGACGTACCTGCTCCCGACTATGGGACCGGAGCACGCGAGAT
>CAXBBB010000582.1:0-2382 GCA_963973615.1 uncultured Rhodothermales bacterium
CTTGGTGCCCGGCATGAAGCCCGGCACGTCCACGAAGGTGACGACCGGGTGATTCAGCGCGAAGACGCCGCGGTCGTCGCCCGACTGCTCGATGCCGGGGCCGACGTGCTCGACGTGATGCTCGCCCCATCGGTCGACGATGATTTGCGTGTCCGACTCCACTCGTCCGGCATCCGCTTGATCGAAGCGACCGAGCGTGACGTGGCTGACGCTGCCGACGTGCAGACACACCAGGGCGCCATCGCCCGCGTCCGCATCCCAAACGTCGACGAATCGCTGCTGATTGAGGCACCCCGTGTGCTCGCGCTCAACGGCGTGCAGGATCCTGGCAACGTAGGCACCTTGATCCGCACGGCGGCGTGGTTTGGCTTCGACCTGGTCGTCAGCGACCGGGACACGTCGGACTTCTGGTCGCCCAAGACGGTTAGGAGTACGATGGGCGGCGTGTTCGACCTGCCGCTGGCCCGCCTCGACGATCTGCCGACCTTTCTGCGCGACCGGGCCGAAAGTGGCGAAATCGCGGGGGCTGCCATGGGCGGGTCCTCGGTGGAGGAGTGGGTGCCGAACACGCGATGTGTGCTGGTGATGGGAGGCGAAGGGAACGGTCTCTCGTCGAGCGTCGAGCGGAGGTTGACGACGCGCGTCCACATTTCAGGCAGTGCCAATCGGCGGGGGACGGAGTCGCTCAACGTGGCGGTAGCGGGCGGCATCGTGATGGCGCGAATGGCTGGGGTGAGTTCCCTATCTTAATCGATTCGTTCGCCCCCACGCCGTCATGGAAATCACCGGCTCTGCCTCGCAGGTCCTCGCTCAATCGCCCGAGAGCGACGTTCTGACGCTCCCCGAAAAAGCGTCGACGCGTCGCGCCAAGCACGATCTGCGTGTCGGCGTGCCGTGCGAGATCAGTGGCGAAGAATGCCGCGTCGCTATTGCACCGTCGGGGGCGGCTACGCTCGTAGCCGAAGGACACGAAGTCTTGGTCGAGCGGGGAGCAGGCGTCAACGCCCGTTTTCCCGACTCGGAGTACGCTGACGCCGGAGCCACGCTGGTCGACACCGCCGAGGAAGTCTATCGAGGCGCGACGGCTATCGCCAAGGTCGGTCCGCCGACGGCTGACGAGTGCGACATGATCAGCAAGGGGGCGTTGTTGTTCTCGGCCCTCCACTTGGGCAGTCTGTCGCGCGATCTGGTGCAGCGCCTGATTGACCTGAACGTGACGGCCATCGGCTTTGAGTTCATCCGCGAGTCGGACGGATCGCTTCCCATCGTGCGCATGATGCACGAGATTATGGGGTCGATGAGCATCCAGATTGCCGCGCGCTATTTGGAAACGTCGTCGGGAGGGAAAGGCGTCATGCTGGGCGGTATCTCGGGCGTACCTCCTGCGACCGTCGTCGTGCTCGGAGCGGGCGTCGTCGGCGAGTGGGCAGCGCGGACGGCGATTGGCTACGGCGCCCAGGTAATCGTGCTCGACCGGAGCCTGTCGGCACTGCGTCAACTCGAACTGCACCTCGACCGACGCGTGATGACGGCGATGGCGACGCCCTACTACGTCCAGAATGCAATCGCCAAAGCCGATGTCGTCATCGGGGCGATGATGAGTGAGGACGCGCGTTCGCCTGTCGTCGTGACCGAGCAGCTAGTCAAGGAAATGCGGGGTGGTGCCGTTATCGTCGACGCCGTCATCGACCAGGGCGGATGCGTCGAGACCAGCCGCGTAACGACCCACTCCGAGCCGACGTTCATAGAGCACGGCGTGACGCACTACTGCGTGCCCAATATCCCGAGCAACGCCGCTAGGACATCGACGCTGGCGTTGAGCAACGTGCTCGTTCCTTACCTCTTGCAGTTCGGCGAGTCGCCCAACGTGAACGACGCGCTCTGGCGTTTCTCTGCCTTGCGCAGCGGCGCCTACGTCTACCGCCGCCACCTGACGAAGAAGGCGCTCGCCGCGATGCTGAGTCTGCCCCATCGCGATATCGAACTGCTCGTCGCGAGCGGCCTGTAACGCTGATTCTGCTATGGAGTTAATCCCTGCCGTCGTCTACCTCGCGATTCCTGCGGCCCTCTGCGTGGCCGCCGGCGTGCTGCTGATCGTGACCGGCCTTCGTTCGCGGGCACGGGCGAAGCAGGTGATCGGAATCGCCTTGTTGATCGTCGCCTCCCTGCTGGTCTGGCGAATCGTGGCGTCTGAGTTTTGGGAGGTCGCCAATTGTCGCGACGCGGGCGGGCACTACGATTACGCGTCCAGCCTGTGCGTGCACTACTGACCAGGGAAGGGCAGATTAGCCGACGCTGCACAACCTGGTGCTCTCAGGCTCGTTGCCTCACCATCAACCTCCGCTCCTGATGACGCCCACCCCCGCCGACGTTCTCGACGCC
>CAXBBB010000583.1:0-2376 GCA_963973615.1 uncultured Rhodothermales bacterium
CCTCCAGCCCTGCCGATGCGAGCGCGTCGCGGGCGGAACCTTCGCCCAGGTCGGTTGCCGTCTGCGTGCGGGCTGTCGGGCGACCTCGGAGGTGGGCCAGCGCTCGGGCGTCGAGGTCGGGCCGCGCGAGCAGCGTACCGGCGTCCGCAGGAGTTGGGAGGCAGGCACCAATGCCGATGATGCGGACAGGGCGAGAGGACATCGGAGCAGAATAGGGAAGATTTGCGTGGTCTTAACGATTCGGTCTGTCGCTAGATTGCAGGGCGCTCTACTCCGACCACCATGCGCCGTCTCCTTCCGCTACTTGCCCTCGCCTTCGCGTTTCCTGTCTCGGCGCAGACGACTTCTCAATAGTGGTTTCGCCTCCAGGTCGCGTTCACGTGGCCCCAACCATTCGAGCACGTTCCGCAGGCGTTCGAGGCGCAGGCGGTGCGGTTTACGAATACAGGCGGCTTGACCCTCTCCTCAGTCGGCGTCTTCGCGCACTCATCTACTTCGTCGGCGGACGGGTTCAACGATACGCTCGTTGTTTCCATTCATCCGCCGGACGCTAATGGCTATCCGGGAGATGCGGTGGCCGAGGAGTTGTTTGAACTTGCCGAGATCGTCCCGAGTACATTCACGACGCTTCCGCTGACGGTCGACCCACGCTTGGTGCAAGGCGATTTCTGGGTCTCCTTCGATCTGAGAGCCGCTGGACAGCCGGACCGACTCGTGCTCGTCAGCGGTGGTGCCGACGAGCCAGCGCTCGACCGAGCCGCTGCGCGCATCGCGGGTGAGGGGGCGGCTGATGCGTGAGTCGCAGTTCGGCAAGGAGTACAACTACCACGTCCGCGCCAACTTCTCCAGCATCGGCCTCGCTGTTGGCGATCAGACGGATACGCCCGGCTTTCGCATCGTGCAGGCGTCACCGCAGCCTGCTGCTGGCTTCGCCCGCGTTCGCATCGCAGGCGTTTCGGCGGCGGGAACGCTGGAGGTGTTCGACCTGCTCGGGCGGCGCGTGATCGTTCAGGCGCTGGCGACCGAGGCCATGCTCGACACGTCCGACTTACCGACGGGCGTCTACGTGCTGCGCGCGACTTCGCAGTCCGCCGTCGCCTCGCGGACGTTGATCGTGCGATAGAGCGGAGGTAACGGAACGCGGACACGCTGCGCAGTGGTGGGCGGATCGGATCGGCATTGCGGCGGGTTAGAGGCTGTCTCTCCCACACCTGCACCCTATGGACCGCGCCTCGATTCAGGAACGCTTCGGAATCCTCGGCGACTCGCCCGCGCTGCACCGCGTTATCGACCGCATCCGGCAAGTTGCCCGGACGGACATCGCCGTTTTGGTGCAGGGCGAGAGCGGTGTGGGTAAGGAACTCGTCGCGCAGGCGATTCACGCCATTGGGCCGCGCAAACACAAGCCCATCGTCACGGTCAACTGCGGCGCGATCCCCGAAGGGCTGATCGAGAGCGAGTTGTTCGGAGCCGAGAAGGGCGCCTATACGGGATCGGTCGAGCGGCGGACGGGCTACTTCGAGCAGGCAGACGGCGGGACGATTTTTCTCGACGAGATCGGTGAGATGCCGCTCCAGGCCCAGGTAAGGCTGTTGCGCGTACTCGAAACCGGCACGTTCACACGCGTCGGCGCCTCGTCCGAGCAGCAGGTCGACGTGCGCGTCGTCGCGGCGACGAACCGGGATCTGGCGCAGGAAGTCCAGCGGGGGCGCTTCCGCGAGGATCTGTACTACCGGCTCGCCACGATCCTGATCGAGATTCCACCGCTGCGCGAGCGTCCGGGCGACGTGATTCTGCTCTTTCGCCACTTCCTCCACCAGTTCGTCCAGCGCTACGACGCCGGTCGACGCGAACTCGCCGACGACGCTCAGAAGCTGCTGGCGAGCTATGCGTGGCCGGGCAACGTGCGCGAGTTGCGCAACGTCGCCGAGCAGTGCATCGTGCTCCATCCGCAGACCGAGATCACGGCGGACAGCGTGCGTCCGCTGCTGCGCAGTATCCAGACGCCTGCACCGCGCAATCTACTCCCGGCCCGCATCGAACCCGAGCGCGCAGGTGGTACGTCGGCGGATGACCGGGAGCGCGAGTTACTCTACCGCGCCCTGCTCGAACTGCGGATGGACGTGCGCGATCTGAAAGAGCAGATGGCTAACCTCGTCGGCGGCCTCAACCTGACGCGCGAGGATTTCGAGCGGTTCAGCAAGACGCCGCGCGGCACCGGCTTCGTCATCGTCCGCGACGATCCGCCGTTCACGTCGTCGAGCTACGATACCTCGCTCTCATCCGAACTGCCCGACGAAGAAGAGGTCGAAGATGCGCCCTATACGTTCACGGAGTCGAGCCAGGCGGCGCCTCAACCTGAGCCTGACCCGGAGC
>CAXBBB010000584.1:0-2373 GCA_963973615.1 uncultured Rhodothermales bacterium
CCTCGCCAAAGCCGTCGCCGACCGCCTGGCCGAAGCTGCGACTGAGTGGCTTCACGCCCGCGTCCGGTGCGAGTATTGGGGCTATGCCGCTGACGAAGCGCTCGATAACGACGACTTGATTCGCGAGGCCTACCGAGGCATCCGCCCCGCCCCCGGCTATCCGGCCAATCCCGATCACCAGGAGAAACACACGCTCTGGCACCTGCTCGACGCCGAGCGCAAGACCGGCGTTACCCTCACCGAGGGCCTGGCGATGCATCCTGCCGCAAGCGTCTGCGGTCTCTACCTCGCCCACCCCGACGCCGCCTACTTCAACGCCGGACAGTTCGGGCGCGACCAAATCGCCGACTACGCCGACCGCTCAGGCAGGTCGCTCGAAGAAGTGGAACGCTGGCTTCAGGATCGGCTGGCGTACGAGCGGGAGGCCGAGAGCCGGTGAGCGTCTCTAAGCTTCTGAAGCTGTGACTGGTAGAGTGTAGGGGAGCGCTCCGCACGCGATGACGGGCTGTAGAGGCTACTCCGAATCGGTCTCCCCCGTCAGGCCGAGGAGAAGACGTGAGTCAACTTGGAAGGAGATACATCCTCTCCCGCCTCTCATGCCTGCTGCTCCCGTCCTCGCGCCTCTCGACCTCAACGGAGACCTCGACCCAGCGCTCAGCGTCGCCGCCGATCTTGCCGAACGCTCCGGTGCTTCGCTCCACCTGCTCAACGCCCGTCCGACGCCGCCCACCTACCTGCCTCCGAGCGATCCCGACGCCGGATATCGCGCCCAAGTCGAGGTGGTCGTCGACCGCACGCTCGGCCCTGGGTCGTGCGCGGCTCTGTCGCCGACGATCCACGTGGCCCACGCCGCGCATCCGGCGACGGCGACGCTCGATTTGGCTCGGGAGCTGAACCCGCAAGTCATCGTGCTGGGCACGCATGGGCGGCGAGGCTATCAGCGCTTCGTACATGGAAGCGTCGCCGAAAAGGTGGTTCGAGACGCGCGTTGGCCTACACTGGCCGTTCCGATGCAGGCCGACTACTGGCTACCGGGGCCTGATCACCCAGTCGTGGTGGCAACCGATCTGTCCGAATATGGAGCCGCCGCACTCCGGGCGGGGGCAGAGCATGCCGAGCGCTACGGCGCACAACTCGTAGTCGTGCATAGCGTCGCTCCGATGCCGCAGAACATCGGACTGTTCGCTCCGTGGGACCTGGCCGAATCCGAAACGGACATTCCGCCGGGTACGAGCGAAGCGGTGTACGAGCAGATGGGGGCGGTCGGGGTAGAGGGTGCCGACCTAATCGTGCGTCGCGTAGAAGCTCCTGAACTAATCGATCGCGTTGCGCGCGAGCGCGAGGCGGGGTGCATCGTAATGGGGACGCACGGGCGTCGCGGGTTGGGGCGTGCGCTGCTGGGAAGTGTCACGGCGGCTGTCTTGCGCGGAGCGTCCTGTAGCGTGCTAGCGGTGCGCGTAGGCGAAGAGTCGGAAGCCGACGAGTGAGACCGGACGCATCCAACTACAGCAGCGCCGCGCCCGGACGATCCGAGCGCGGCGCTGTCGGTTTCGTCTGTCCCATATCGCCCCATGGAAACGCGATCCGTACCACGCACGGGGCACAGACAATGCCGCCTGTAACCCGCGCGTCACTCCCTTCGTAGCTTGCGGCTCACCTTCCCCACGACTCATGAGGACTCTCCACGTCGACACCGTCGTCAAGCGCTACGGCGACTTCACGGCAGTCGATCACGTCAGCTTTACCGCCGAGCCGGGGCGTATTCTCGGTGTTCTTGGGCCCAACGGCGCAGGCAAATCGTCGACGATTCGGATGGTGACGCACATTACGATGCCCGACGAGGGGCGGATCACGTTCGGCGCCAAAGAGGTCGGCCCGTGGTCGCAAGAGGTGATGGGGTATCTGCCCGAAGAGCGCGGGCTGTACAAGAAGCTGAAAGTCGGCGAGCAGATCGTCTACTTCGCTATGCTGCGCGGGCTCGACAAGCCGACGGCTATCAAGCGGATGCATGCGTGGCTCAAGCGGCTCGGAGCGTCGGATTGGGCGGGTAAGAAGGTCGAGGAATTGAGCAAGGGCATGCAGCAAAAGGTGCAGTTCATCGCGACACTCGTCCACGAACCCGAACTCGTTATCCTCGACGAACCCTTCAGCGGGCTCGACCCGATCAACGCCGACCTGCTCAAGGACGTGGTCTACGAGATGCGCGAGCAGGGGCGAACGGTCCTGTTCGCGTCGCACCGGATGGAGCAGGGCGAAGAGTTGTGCGATGACATTTGCCTGATCAACAAGGGCAAGGTCGTGTTGTCGGGCGGCGTGCGCGAAGTCAAGCGTTCCTTCGGGCGCGGAACGGTCCTGCTCGAATACGACGGCTCG
>CAXBBB010000585.1:0-2364 GCA_963973615.1 uncultured Rhodothermales bacterium
CGAACCGGCGTACCTGACCCAGTCGGGCCAGCTCTACGGCGAAGCGCTCGCGATGGCGTTCGGCAAGATCTACACGTTCGGCCCTACGTTTCGCGCCGAGAAGTCCAAGACGCGTCGCCACCTGACCGAGTTCTGGATGATCGAACCCGAGATGGCCTTCTGCGACCTCGACGGCAATATGGAGTTGGCCGAAGCCTTCTTGCAGCGTATCGCCACCGACGTGCTTGCGACCTGTAGCGAAGAACTCGACGTGCTCGACCGCCCGCTCGAACCGCTCGAACGCACCGCATCCGGCAGCTTTCCGCGCCTGTCGTATTCGGACGCCGTAGAATTGCTCACGTCTCAGAAGACACTCGACCTGATCGACGCCAAGATCGCGGGGTTGCAAGAGGAGCAAACCTCTCTCGCTGCCGAACGGGAAGCCGATCAGGCACGCTACCAAAACGTCAAAAAGGGCGAGAAGCGCCGCATCGACGCCCGCGCCATCGCCATTGCTGGGCGTTTGTCGGAGATCGAGGACGAACTGCGCAACCTCCCTCAGTGGCGCGCATCCGCCGAGTCGTTCGAGTGGGGCGGCGATTTTGGCGGGTCGGACGAGACGCTGCTCACGTGGCACTTCGACCGACCGCTCGTCGTCCACCGCTACCCGGCGGCGATCAAGGCGTTCTACATGAAGCGCGATCCCGAGGACGAACGCCTCGCCTTGGGCATGGACGTGCTCGCGCCCGAAGGCTACGGCGAGATCGTGGGCGGGGGCGAGCGCGCGACCGACCTCGACTACCTGCAATCACAGGTCGAAGCGCATGGTTTGCCGCCTGAGGTCTTTGGCTGGTACTTCGACCTGCGTCGCTACGGCAGCGTGCCGCACGCCGGGTTTGGTCTGGGACTCGAACGCACGGTCGCTTGGATGTGCGGCATCTCGCACCTGCGCGAAGCCATCCCATTCCCTCGCTTGATCGGGCGCCTACATCCCTGATCTGCGTCATCGCGAGGAGCTGGCGGCGCCGTGATCTCCTACTTTTCGTTTTCCTCCAAATGGGCGACCGGCCGAGTCGCCCCTACTCCGATGCGTTATTTCCTGCTCTTGTTTTTACTCGTTGCCGCGCCTGTTGCCCATGCGCAGACTACGGGACTTCAACTCTTCGACCGAATCGTCGACGGCGAAATCGTGAACAACCGTGCGCTGCCGGGCGGGACGGAGGTGTGGTTGGTGCGGTGGCCCGAGGCGCGGGCGATGCGGCTGCGCGAAGGCTATGAGCCGATCATCGCCGGACTGGCGACGGCCGAAGAGGACGAACTCGCTGCCGACGGGCAGACGATTGGCCGATACGCGACGACGCGCGTTGGTCGCCGCAGCCTCTACGTGCTCGCCCGCACGCCGAGCGGTGAACTGATGCAGAGCTACGTCAAAACCGGCGATGCGGGCTGGCAGCCGGGTTACGACGCCGTCTCATCGGGACGCGTGTCGATGGGCATCGTCCCTTCGTCTGTCGAAGGACGCATTCGCGCTGCCCTTGCTGCTCGCGACGCGTCTAACCGAGCAGGCGAATCCGAAGGCCCCGGCGATCCGCCCCCGGTGACGCTGCCCGGCGCACCAGAGCCCTCCGAGCCCGACACCATCGCCGAAGCTCTCTCGATCCCCGATAGCCTCGCCGCCCTCGCCGACTCCAACGACGCGTTGATCGCC
Organism: uncultured Rhodothermales bacterium; assembly: GCA_963973615.1. Classification (GTDB taxonomy): domain Bacteria; phylum Bacteroidota; class Rhodothermia; order Rhodothermales; family BA12; genus CAXBBB01. Next base: position 1,688 of record CAXBBB010000585.1, read on the forward strand.
GCGATGCCCGCCGAGCGCGACCAACTGGAGGTCGAGCTCGGAGAAGATGAGACTCCAATGCCGTGGGGCTGGCTGCTGCTCGGACTGGTCGTCGGCGCCCTGATCGGCGCATCGATTGCGGCTTCGATGGCGAGCCGACGCATGAAGCGGCAGCGCGAGTTGTTCGCCGCCGGCCCCCCAGGAGCGCCGTACCCGCCGGCCGACGATCCCGAATTGTACTGAGCGTCTCCGATTCAGGCTAAACTGGGCTCCAGCAATCACTCAAACCTCGTCGCCGATACTCCAGGTCTCGTCCGTCGGATACCACAGAGAAGCGTCGTCCTCAATCAGGTAGTTCACGAACGCATCGCCGCCGGCGAAGCCGAGGGCAGCGGTGACGGCCGCCTTTTTGTCGCGGACCCCGTCGAGCTCCGATTTGGAGGTATGTATTGGCTGGTCCTGTTGGTGGAAATCCCACGGTCTACGATCAAATGGCGGTAGTAGCCTGAGATCCTTCGACGGGTCGGCACTGGTCGTTTGCTGGTTTCGCGACATCAGACCAGAGGTCTGCCCGATTTACATATGGAGCGTTACAGAGCTATTTCTCCCTGCACCGATTGTCCCAGTGCGAGTGAAGTATGTTCCAGTACGCTCTCCCCACCCGACCTCTCGTTCCGTATGGACTCGATGCTCGCCAT
>CAXBBB010000586.1:0-2362 GCA_963973615.1 uncultured Rhodothermales bacterium
GCATTCGCCGGCGAAGTCCGGAATCCCCTACCGCTGCGCCATCAGCCACGCCTCGCCTCGGTCGAGCAGTGTTTGCATGTCCCAGCCTAACTCGGTAGCGTGGCGGTTGGCGATGTCTTGGAACAGGTCGAGCAGGGTCGTCAGTGATGCGCGGCCCGTCGCGTCGACTTCAGCAGCGCGGATCGAGTAGGTGTGCGTAAACATGAGATCGGCAGGGAGAAGGCTTTCGTGGCAAACTAGACAGCCATTACCTTGCGTTTACCCACCTCCTCATTTCCTCTCTTCCTCTTCCAGATGCTTCGACTTCTACTTCTGCTCACGCTCGCTCTCGCCAGCGCGCCGACTCTCTTTGCCCAGGGTGTGGCGCAGTGGGAGCAGCGCGTCGCCTACGAAATGGAGGTCGACGTGGACGCGCCCAACCACCAGATGACGGGCACGCAGCGGCTCACGTACACCAACAACTCGCCCTACGCGCTTGACCGTGTGTACTGGCACCTGTACTTCAACGCGTTCAATCCGCAGTCGATGATGGCGGAGCGCAACCGCAATCTGCCCGACGCCGACGGTCGCGTCGTGCCGCGCATCTTTGAACTCACGGCGGAAGAAGTCGGCTACCACAACGTCCACTCGATCACGATGAACGGCACGCCGGTCGAGTTCAACGTGTTCGACACCGTCTTGCGCGCCGACCTACCGATGGAGATCGCTCCAGGCGCGACGGTCGTCTTCGAGATGGAGTTCGACAGCCAGGTCCCGCTCCAGACCCGCCGCAGCGGGCGCGATAGCCGAGAGGGCGTCGACTTCTCGATGGCCCAGTGGTATCCCAAGATGGCGCACTACGACAGCCGCGGCTGGCACGCCGATCCGTACATCGGACGCGAGTTCGTGGCGCCGTTCGGCTCGTGGGACGTCAAGATCACGCTGCCGTCCGAGTACACCATCGGCTCGACGGGCGTACTCCAGAACGCTGACGAAATCGGCCACGGCTACTCGGACACCGAGGTGCAGCATGCTCCCGGTTCGCGCCTGACGTGGCACTTCATGGCCGACGACGTCCACGACTTCGCCTGGGCCGCCGACCCCGACTACCTGCACGACCGCGTCGAAGTCGACGGCATCACCTACCATCTGCTCTATCAGCCCGAAGTAGCGGAAGGATGGGAGATGATGAAGCGCTTCGTGCCCCAGGTCATAGCCGAGTTGAGTGCCAACATCGGCCCGTACGCCTATCCGCAGTTCACCGTCGCCCAGGGAGGCGACGGCGGCATGGAATACCCCATGATCAACCTGATCACCGGAGGCCGCACAGCCAACTCGCTGATCGGCGTGACCGTCCACGAAGCCGCTCACGAGTGGTTTTACGCGATGATGGCGAACAACGAGAGCGACTATCCCTGGTTCGACGAGGGCTTTACGAGCTATTGGACCGATCAGGTCATCGCCAACCTGCTGCGCCCCGATGCCGAAGGCGACATCCATAAGGGTGCAACCGACGGAATCATCCGGCTGCAACGCAGTGGCGGATTCGAAGCGCTCAACACGCCCGCCGACTACTACCACACCAACCGAGCCTACGGCACAGCGTCGTACGGCGGCGGGCAGAACGTCGCACGTTTGCTCGGAAGCGTGATCGGGCAGGAGAATCTGGCCCGGTTCTGGAAAGAACTCTACAACCAGCACGCCCTTCGCCACATCGAGCCCGCCGACGTTGAGCGTGTCGCCGAGCAGGTGAGCGGGATGGAACTGGACTGGTTCTTCTGGCAGCTCACCCAGAGCACGCGCGAGATGGACTACGAACTGACCGGCGTCCGCAACGAAGGCGGGCAGGCAATGATCGACCTGTCGCGCAACGACGCGATGTTCTTCCCGGTCGACCTGCGCCTGACGCTCGAAAACGGAGACCAAGTCTGGGTTCACGTCCCGACGAGCGAGACGTACGCCTCCCGTCCGGTCGACAGCGGCTGGGTCGTCGCCGAGCCGTGGCCGTGGACGTACGAGAAGTGGAGCGTCACCGTGCCTGTCTCCAGCCCCGTCGTCAAGGCCGAACTCGACCCGATGGAGATCACGCCGGACTACAACCGCGAGAACCAGACCAGCGAGATGGAGTGACGCATAACGCGACGTAACGAGGCTACCGCCTCGGATCGAAGCGGGACAGAGCGGCGTCTAGTCGTCTCTGTCCCGCTTTCGTCTTTTTGCTCTATGCCTGATTCCCTTTCGCCCAGCCGCTCCTCTCCTTTTGATGCCCAGGCGGGCTTTGACGCGAAGCAAGGCGATGACGCTGCCACAACGCTACCGAAGCCGTCGCCCGAGTTGGCCGATAGCGTGCGGATGCTGGGCGAAATGCTTGGACAATCCGTCG
>CAXBBB010000587.1:0-2355 GCA_963973615.1 uncultured Rhodothermales bacterium
GCGCGAGTTCCGTTGGCATAGGCGCTGGGCGTGACGCCGTAGACGCGACGAAATGCCTGCGAGAAGTGCGACACGCTCTTGAAGCCGACGGCGTAGGCAACCTCACTGACCGTCCCCTCGCCCGAGGTGAGCAGTTCGGCGGCGCGGTTCAGCCGCGTGCGGCGCAGAAAGGTCGACGGCGTTTGCCCCGTCAGGTCGCGCAGGCGGCGGTAGAGCGTACTGCGGTTCTGCCCCGCGGTGGCGGCCAAATGCTCAACGCCGAACGCCTCGTCAGACAGATGTTCGTGGGCGATTCGGAGCAGGTGCGTCAGGAAGGCGGTGTCGGCCGCAGGCGTGTCGTCGGTCGGCGCCACAGTGTGCGGCGCAGGCGAGGAGGAACGCTCGGCCAGTCGGCGGCGGCTGGCGATCAGCCCGGCAATACGGGCCAGCAGTTCGGACATGTCGAACGGCTTCGTCAGGTAGTCGTCGGCGCCCGAAGCCAGGCCGGTCACAGTCTCGTCTGTCGTGGCGCGGGCGGTGAGAAGCAAGATGGGCAGGAAGTCGGTTTCGGGATCGGCGCGGAGCGTGCGTGTCAGGTCGAAGCCATCGAGCAGAGGCATGGTCACGTCGCTCACGACGAGGTCGGGCAGCATCTCGCGCGTGAGGGCCAGCGCTTGCATGCCGTCCGCTGCCTCGACCACGCGGTACCCTTCGGTTTCGAGGTGCCCGCGCACATAGCTGCGAATGTCGGCGCTGTCGTCGGCGATCAGGATGGTCGTTCGCGCGTCGCCATCGTCCAGATCCACCTCCTCGGTCTCGGTGGGATGCACCGACGCTTCCCAGTCGGGATGGTGGTCGGTGGGAGGAGATGCTTCGTCTAACACCTCGCGATCGGCGAGCGGAAGCGTGAGCGTAAACGTCGCGCCGAAGCCGAGGTCGCTCTGCGCCGTCAGCGTGCCGCCGTGCAGGTGAGCCAGATCACGAGCGAGCGACAGCCCGATCCCGCTGCCGGACTGGACGGCACTCGTGGCCCCTGCCTGATAGAAGCGGTCGAACAGGTGCGGCAGGTGGGCCGGTGCGATGCCAGGGCCGCTGTCGCGCACGACGACGCGCACGACCGACGGATCGGCAGACGTATCCACCTCTATCCGCATGCGCACTGCGCCGTCTTCTGGAGTGAACTTGAACGCATTCGAGAGCAAGTTGGCGATGACCTGCTCCAGCTTGTCCGGGTCGAAGTCGACGGCGACGGGTTGGGACGGCGTCTCGATATCGAACCGGATGCGGCGGCGCTCGGCGAGCGGTGCGAACGGTCGCGCAAGGTCGCGGGCGAACGCCGCCAGGTCGTGACACGCCGAGTCGAGGTGCAACTCCCCCGCTTCCAGCCGCGCCACATCAAGTAACTGGTTGATCAGCCGCAACATTCGGCGGCTGTTTCGCAGCGCCAGATCGACGTACGAGCGTCCCTGCGGCGGCAAGTCCGGCAGGCGTTCAAGGTCTTCGAGTGGGCCGATGGAGAGCGTGAGCGGCGTGCGAAACTCGTGGCTGACGTTGGTAAAGAACCGACTCTTGGCCTGATCCAGTTCGATCAGGCGCGCCGCTTGCTGTTCGGTCGTTCGCTTCTCGGCATTCAACTCCTGCGTCCGCTGGTCCACGCGGGCTTCCAATTCACGCTCGCGCACGAGACCTCGGCTGATGCGAGCGCGGTAGGCTAATCCGAGCAGCGTCAGGGCCAAGAGCGCACTCAGGACGGCGAACCATCGGGTTTCGTGGATCCGAGGCGGTACGAAAAGCGCCCAGGCCGCATCCGCGCTCCACTCACCGCCGCTCGGAGCGACCTGTACGCGGAACGTATAGCGCCCCGGATCGAGGTTGGTATAGGTGGCGCTGCGCCGTCGGTCGGGACCGATCCAGTCCGAGTCGTATCCATCGAGGCGATAGCGAAACCGAAGTTGGTCGGCCGAAACGAGATCGGGAGCGGTAAAACTCAACTCGACGTCGCGTTCGCCGAGCGGCAGTTCGACGCCGTCCGATCCGACGTAGACCGTACCGGAGCGCGTAACGACCTGCTCGATGATCGGAAGGGGCAGACGACGCGAGAGGGCAGCAGGGTCGACGGCGACGGCGCCGCCCTGCGTGGCAAACCACAACCGTCCGTCCGATGTGCGCAGTCCCGACGGCTTGCCTGTCCCGTTTGCTTCCGAGTCGCGCATTCCGTCGTCCACTCCATAGGCGACAGCCGAAAGCATTGGGAGGTCACCGTCCGCTACAGCGTAGAGTTCGCTGCGGGCGACGCGGAAAAGGCCGCGATCGCCGCTCATCCACAGATTACCACGCCCATCGTCGACAATAGCCCAGATGCCGTCGTCGTAAAGG
>CAXBBB010000588.1:0-2350 GCA_963973615.1 uncultured Rhodothermales bacterium
GAGCTTCGGGGCAGCTGTTGCCTTGTCTGACCAGCGCTACGCTGCTGGCGGCGGAAAGGTGGTACAGGTGCGCGGGACGAATGCTTCCGCTGCCGTCGAGTCCGTACCAGTGCCGACGGGGGCATCGTTCGCGTTTCCAACGTCCCTGGCGCTGTCTCAGGCGGATGAGCTCTACGTAGGAGATCCCTTTGCGCGTAACAGCAGCGGTGTGCTCCATGCGTATACACGCGAGTCCGATGGGTGGAAGCTCAGCACGTCGGCAGGTGATCCTGAGGTGGGAGGGGCAAACCTGTTCGGCTTCAATGTCGCAGCCTCGAAAGAAGGGCGCCTTGCGGTTTCCGCCAGGGGGCGGCTCTACGAGTTCGAGGTCATAGACGGCGTGCCTACCTACGTAGCGCCACTTCTTTCAGACCGCGCGCGCACGCGCAAGCCGACGGCGCTCCACTTTGATGGCTTGCAAGTCGGTGTTGCCTATGGTACCCCTGCGGCGTACGTATACGAGGTTCCCATCAGCCCTGTCGGCGATGTGACGGCGAGCGACGGCACGAGTGCGGACGTAATCGAAATCAAGTGGACCGAAGGGGGCGTGGCCGACGAGTACCAGGTGCTCCGCGATGGCAAAGTGATCCAGACGATAGCCTCTAACCGAACGACCTACGTCGATCGGGAGGCTACAGCGGGTGGCATACACGAGTACTGCGTCGTGGCCACCTCGGGCGAGTTGGCATCGGTTGGAGTGTGCGACGGCGGCTGGCGTCCTCCCAACGGCACCATCTCTGGAACCATCACCAGCGCGCAAGGCGACCCGGTCTCTGGCGTGACGGTCGAACTCGATCCGCCCCCGGCTCACTCGCTGCTCTTCGACGGATCGGGCGGGCAGGTGCACATAGACAAAGTACATCAGTGGCCAGAGGAGTTCACCTTCGAGCTTTGGGCACGTCTCCCAGACCTCAATCATGAGAGCACGCTGTTCGTGTACCGCGCAGGAACGGAGGAAATGTCTCTGCACCAATCGGGCAGGATCATGTCGTTTACTGGAACGGGAGGATATCTCAGTGTATCCATTCCAGCCAATGGCTGGCACCACTGGGCGGTCTCGTGCGATGCAGATCTTTGCCGCGTGTACTTGGACGGAGTTGAAGCGACATCTGGCGGCGTCCAGCCGCGCTTCTCAGTTGCCGGAGACTTGTTTTTCGGTGAGCCAGCCCAGGAATCCAACTACATGAAGGGGGAAATCGATGAGGCTCGGATATGGAGTCGTGCCCGTAGCGCAGCAGAAGTACGGGCAGATAGGGCTCGTCCTCTGCAGGGAGACGAGGCCGACCTCTTTGCCTACTATCCCATCAGCCATGGCGACGGCCCAGTGCTGCTCGACGCCGTTCCCCACGTTCGCGAAGCGGCCCATCACGGACGTCTGCAAGGAGGCGTCTACTGGGCCGATGAGGGAGCCCCACTCGCCGTTACAGTAACGACCAACGAGGACGGCGCGTATACGATTGATAACCTGCGCTACGGCGAGGGCACCACGTTTCGTGTGCGTCCTCTGCGGGAGGGGCACATCTTCCAGCCCGCTACCAAAAACGTCGCTGTGACACAGGAGTCACCGGTGCAGAACGAGGTGGGCTTTTTTGACACGTCCGTGTTCGATGTCGAGGGCCACGTGACGGCCACGTTCACCCCCACGCAGGCTCAGACCGGTAACGCCACCACATCTACCAGTGTGTGCCCGATTCCGGGTGTCGAACTCATCGTCGACGGGCAGCCCAAGGGACACTCCCGTGGAGATGGATCGTTTGGGTTTGCGCTCGATCCCGGTCCTCACGTGCTCGTGGCGCGCCGGGCCGCACAGGCCGGAGACCACCAGATCGCCGAAGCGCGGCGCGCGTTCGAACTGCGCGAGAACCTGACGGGGCTCCACTTCGACGATCAGACCAAGCGCTCGGTAGAACTCTACGCCGGAGGCAGTTGCGGGCACGCTCTCGGGACCGTCACGCTTCACCTCACAACGGCCGACGGATGCTTCGATCAGACGCTCGTCACCGACGCGACAGGGCACATCCGTGCAGACCTGCCACCGCTCGACTACCGCGTCGAAGTCGTCGGCGTTGACCTGCCCGCCGGTTCGGCGCTCGACGAGGCCGCCGTGCTGACCTTTTTCGAGCACCTGGGCACCGTAGAGCTCGACCTTACCGACGGCTCCACCGACTCGACAGGCACGGCGCCGGGCGAAGTGCGCCACCTGGACCTGATCTACCGCGCACCACTCTCGATTACCGTCGAGGGGCTGCCCAGCGGCGGAAGCTGCAGCAGCAGCGTGACCTTGGCGAGCGGCGCTCAACTGCCCGGCGAT
>CAXBBB010000589.1:0-2347 GCA_963973615.1 uncultured Rhodothermales bacterium
CGATTCGGGTGTCGAGCTTCCCACGCCCGACCCGAATGATGCCGAAGCGATGGGAGAACCGCGTATGGGAACGCCGCCGCCAGGCGTCGACGATACGCCGTCGACCGAACCCCCGACGCTCCACACCGACGATCCGCCGCTCGTGGCTCAGGAGCGAGCGGAAATGGCCGAGCGCAAAGAGCAGCGCGAGCGGCTGGAGTCAGATGAGAAGCTGAGCTGAACACCGATTGCTCTGCTCTTAAACATAGTCAGCAAGACCATGAGAACGCTTTCAGTTTTACTAATCGCAATACCATTTGTGTTGGTATCCAGTATAGGATGTGGTCAGGTGCTGCCATTTGAGGGCGAAGATGATCCTCCTGTCGGATCAATAGCCGATAGTGTATCAGTCAACCCCTCACTGGTGAAAGCAGGAGAAAAGGCTATTTTCAAAGTCTATACACCCGGTACCCAGCCAGTATCTTACACCTGGAAGTTGACAGCAGGAGACCTACCTAATGTATCAGACACTACTTTTAATACGGTAAGCAGCTCGGTTGAATGGACTGCGCCAAGTACTCCTGGGTTGTACAATCATTCCGTGCGCAACCTTTATGCACAAACGTCTTACCCTGAATTCTTATTTCAAGTCGAAGTGGTCAAATAGTAGCGATCATCGCAACCCCTTGTTGTTGGTCTAGATGTACGTTGCTTTCCTTTCGGATGAATAAAATCACAACACAACTTCTCTTTCATCATTTCCACCTCGTTAGCCTGCAACCCTGCTAGCGGGAACGGACGGCACACCGGTTGAAGGCGCGATGGCTCTACGGTCTCCTGCGTAGCCATCGCCGGAAGCGGCAGCAGGGGCGTCGAAGCGGAAGCGGTGAACGGTGCTTTGCAGCGACACGGCCAGTCGGCTGAGTTCGTTGGTGGCGTGGGCGACATCCTGCGTGCCGTGCGCCGCCTCGGACGTCGCCGCCGTGATCGCGTCGATGCTTTGGGCGACCATGGCCGACGTGACACTCTGCTCCTCGGTGGCCGCTGCGATCTGCATCATCCGGTCGCGCGCGGCGTGCGTGCCCTCGACGATGCGTTCGAGTGCCTGGCCTGCTCGTTCGGCGAGCGAGACCCCCAGTTCGACTTCGGATCGGCTGCGTTCGATGGCGCCGACGGCCGTTTCGGTATCGGTCTGGATCGTGGCGATGGTCTGTTCGATGGTGCGCGTCGCATCGGCTGTGCGGACGGCGAGTTTGCGCACTTCGTCGGCGACAACGGCGAAGCCGCGGCCGCTCTCTCCGGCTCGTGCGGCCTCGATGGTGGCGTTGAGGGCGAGTAGGTTGGTCTGTTCGGCGATCTCGGCAATGGTAGCGGCAATCGTGCCGATCTCCCGACTCGATGCGCCCAACCGAGCGACGGTTTTAGCCGTCTCGGACGACACGCGGGCCACTTCACGCACCTTCTCGACGGTCTGATGCACGATGGCACCCCCGTCTTGGGCGAACTGCCCGTTGGCGGATGCCGCCTCAGCCGCTTCCATCGACACCGACGCATTAGCGTTGATCGTGTCGACCATCTCGCCCATCGCGTGGGTCACGTCTTGGGCTTGGTTCGATTGCTGGTCCGTGCTCGCGGCAATCTGCTCGACCGTCGCGCTCATCTCGACCGACGCTGCAGCCAGCGCGTCCACCGAATTGCTGACCTCCTTGATCGCCGCCCCGACGTGAGCGACGGTGCGGTTGAACCCGGCGTACAAGCGCGGCAGTTCGGTCATCGACGAGTCTGAGACGGACGCTTCGTCCAGGTGGACGGACAGGTCGCCGTCGGCGAACGCGCTCATGGCGTCGAGAATCACGCCGACGCTCTGTTCCAACTGCACTCGAACCGAGCGCCGCGCCGTAGCTGCCTGGTAGCTATCGACCGTGACGGCGAGGACGGCGGCGAGGGCCGAAACGATGTCGCGATCGTCTTGCGAGAATGCACCGTCGCCGACGTGCCGCTGTCCCAGGTAGAGTGTGCCGACCTTATGGTCGTTGACGCGAACGGGAAGCGCCAGAAACGGGCGGATGGTGTCGGGAGCGGGTGCGTCGGCGTCGGGATGCGCCTCCAGCAGCGAGACGATCGCCTGGTCCGCCGCTGTTCGGCTGGCTGCATCGCCCAGGCCGACGTGCGTGAAAGGCTGAGCCGCGCTCGCATCGTTCAGGGCGAGGGCGGCAAACCGTGCGCTGGCGATCGTGCGGGCGGCCTCAAGCCCCACGTACAATCCTTTGTCTAGATCACGCTCCTGATTGACGGCTTTGGATACGTTGAGAATCGCCTCGATAGCGACCTGCCGCTTGACGAGCCGACCGCCCATCCGCTGCAGCGT
>CAXBBB010000590.1:0-2342 GCA_963973615.1 uncultured Rhodothermales bacterium
GCTGGCTACGAACTCGGCCCCGCCCGGATCGACGTGCGAAGCGCCCGAGCCGGATCCGCTGACGACGTAGTGCCGCAGCGCGCTCGGTTCTTCGTCGCGGAAGTATTGTAGGCTGTGTTCGTGTCCGGCCGCATAGACCAGGTCTTCGCTCTGCCTGAGCACACCGCCGACCTCGCGCCGAAACCTTCGATACGTCGCCGACGCGATGTCCTGACGGCGCCCCAAGAATCGCCGGTAGAGCGGACGGACCGCACCATAGATCGGAACTGGCGAGAGGTAATCGCGCCACGGGAAGAAGCCCCCGTGCGGTCCGTTCGACTGCATGGGATGGTGGCCGACTACGAGCAGGTGATCCTTGCGATGTTTGAACAGTACGTCCGACAGTTCACTCAGCACGTCAGCGGGTTCACTGATTTCGTAGTCGTCCGCGTCGCCGGTTACGCGCTCTTCGGTAAACCACCACTGCGTACCAAGCGCAACCAGCCGGATGCCTTCGGCGAGTTCAAGCGTCACGGGCCCGGGAAAGCCATCGTTCGGTAGAAACGTATCGCCCCGATTCAAATAAGCCTCTACGAATGCCTCTTGCCGTGCGACTGCCTCTGGATTGCCTCGAATACCATCGGGCTCGTCATCGCCCCAATCGTGATTGCCGGGAATAAAAACAATGCGTCCGTCAAAGTCTTCGACGGCCTTCAGCTGCGCCATCAACCGCACTTCGGATCGTGCACGGTCGGGATGCTCTTCGGGTACCAGTCCGTCGGGATAGATGTTGTCGCCAAGGAAAACGACCGCACCCTGTTCGCCCGTCGCAGCCAGTTGGCGCTCGAGCAGCGTCAGCACGGGATGCCCGACCGACGATCCAGCGTCTCCGATCAGGAAGACGCGGTAGCGCATCGTCTCGGCGGGCGGCGGTTGAGCGGGGCGTAGAGGTGTCGTGGCCGGGCGTGAGGGCGCGCACGCGCTCAGCAGGCACACGGCGAGAACGGTCGACGCAAGCAGATGCGTTCGCATACAAAGGGTGGGATGGGAGTTCAGGTACAACGCTTCGACCGCCTTTGTGGTGAGCGAGAGGGATGAAAGGTCCGCAACGAAGTCGGCGTGTTGCTGGTCGGAGCCGCGCGCTTTCACCGGAAACCTCCGCCGACTCCCGCCGATGGGCAGTAGCTTTCGGCTCTCCTCACGCTCCCCCGCCCGATGCAGCACCAGAAGCTCCTCATTCTCGACTACGGCTCGCCGTACACCCCACTGATCGCTCGGCGCGCCCGCGAGTTCGGCGTCTACTCCGAACTCCACATCGGCACGCTTTCGGCCGCCGAAGTTGCCGCGATGGAGCCGCATGGCCTGGTTCTGTCGGGCGGGCCGATGTCGGTCTATGACGACGGCGCTCCGGCTCTCGACCCCGAGATCCTGAACCTGAAGCGGGCCGACGGCAGCCGCCTGCCGATCCTAGGCGTCTGTTACGGTTTACAGGCGATCGCGCACAACTTGAACGGCCATGTAGCCGGGGCCGATCACCGTGAGTTTGGGCGCGCCCACCTGCGCGTGCAGGATGCGGGCGATCCGCTGCTGGCGGGCATCCCCGAAGGCTCCAACGTCTGGATGAGCCACTCGGACCGGTTGGAAAAACTGCCGACCGGTTTCCGCATTACGGCCACGACCGACAGCAGCCCCCTCGCCGCCGTCCGCTCGGACGACGCGCCGATCTGGGGCGTCCAATTCCACCCCGAGGTCGTCCACACCGAGCACGGCGGCACCCTGCTGCGCAACTTTACCCACGGGATCTGCGGCTTCCGGGGCGACTGGACGGCAGCGTCTTTCGTTGAGGAGAAAGTCGACCAGATCCGCGAGCAGGTCGGCGACGGGCGTGTGATCCTGGGGCTGTCGGGTGGCGTCGACTCGTCCGTCGCGGCGGTGCTGTTGCACAAAGCGCTGGGCGACCAGTTGACGTGCATCTTCGTCGACAACGGAATGCTGCGTAAGGGCGAGTTCGAGCAGGTGCAGCACACGTTCGCTCAGGACATCGGGATTCACCTGGTCGCCGAGGACGCAAGCGCGCTGTTCCTGGACCGGCTGGAAGGCGTCGCCGATCCCGAACGGAAGCGCAAGATCATCGGCGGCACGTTCGTCGAAGTATTCGACGCCGTAACCAGTCGCGTCGCAGCCGAGCGAGGCGGACGCGCAGCCTTTCTCGCCCAGGGTACGCTCTACCCCGACGTCATCGAAAGCCTGTCGTTTAAAGGTCCATCGGCGACGATCAAGACGCACCACAACGTCGGCGGACTGCCCAAAGAGTTGGGCTTCGAACTCATCGAGTCGTTCCGCGAACTGTTCAAAGACGAAGT
>CAXBBB010000591.1:0-2339 GCA_963973615.1 uncultured Rhodothermales bacterium
GAGCGCCTGACGCGCCACCTTTGAAACCACTCACTTACACACTTTGCTTGACACGCCCGTTCAGTCGCCAAATGGTGCCTCCGGCATTTCCTCCCACTCGACATCTCCGCTTGAAGATACTCGAATCCACCACCGCGTATCGTAGTCAGTTTCTGGCACACCCATCCAGGCAGTTAACACGATGCGATCCAGTTTGTCGATTTCCAGAAATGAAACTCCCGAAAATGTCGCCGCTCTGATCCACTCCTCGCGATTGTCTCCTGCTTCTCGGACTGCTTGATTCGCACCTTTACGTGTTACAACTCGCTGAACAGACTTACCCTCAGGAAAGCGAGCGCTAATCTGGAATGCGGAATCGTAGAATCGGTGGTCGGTCATGCGGTCGTACCCCTCCTCCCAACTCTGCACAACGTACGTACTTTCCGGCGACGTAAACTCGTGCAAACGCACACGGTAAACGCCATCGGAGCGCGTGATTGTCGTATCGGAACGCACGTCGTCGGGATATAAATGGACGACCGGGTTGGCGGTGACTGCCTCGGCCATCCCAAGTTCATCGTACGACGCTTCCTCCCACATTAGACGACCGTTTCGCTCTATTCGGATGAGCATCTGCGCAACGTAGTCGGTCGACGGGACTCCGATACGCGCCAGAAGCTGGATCGCGTCTGTGCTGTCGATCAGCGGGAAGAGGCTCGGAGGCGGAATGTCTACGGCATAGAACACCGCTCGGTCGAAAAACTGTTCTTGCAAATCTGTATCGATCTCGCCGTCCGGATGCATCGCGTCAACCATGTCAGCTCGCCTGATCACGCGCTCGAAGCGTTCCATTCCGGGCCAACTCGCCCGCAGCCGGACTTCGACATCTGAGTGCCGAGTGCAACTCAAATGATCAGCGCCCTCCAAGGCGTGGCAGTTGAGAATGCCGGAACTGTCTGCGCTCGCCGACGACGTCAACCGGATGCGATAGCCGCCAAGCGATGTTGAGAAGGATGTGTCGACGCTGGTTCGTCTACGACTGCGCACCGTCAGTGCCGTGTCGATCATTGCTGATGCCACCGATGTCGTATCCGTTATCCACTCGTCGGTTTGATCAGGCGCATCAGTGTGCGACTTGCGCCCTTTGCAAGCGGCGAGGGTCAGGACGAGACAGAGCGCGACGAGGAAGCGAGGCATAACGGCGGATGCAGTTGGCTCCAATCTAAACATGTCAAGTCTTGGAGACTTGACATGTTTGACGCTGTGAGAGGCTCTGAGCAAAGCGCTTCTGCGGCTACCTTTCAGCCACACAACACCTCTCTACTCATGTCCGACGCTCCCGCCCGCACACCGCTCTACGACGAACACGTCCGACGGGGCGCACGCATGATGGATTTTGGGGGCTGGGCGATGCCGGTTCAGTACAGCGGTATCATCGAGGAGCACCACGCCGTTCGCCAAGCGGCTGGACTGTTCGATGTATCGCACATGGGCGAGATTTGGGTAACGGGGCCGAACGCTACAGCCTTCGTGCAGCACCTCGTCACCAACGACGCGAGCAAGATCGCCGACGGGCAGGCGATGTACTCGGCGATGTGCAACCCGAGCGGCGGCATCGTCGATGACCTCCTCGCCTACCGCTTTTCGGACGAGCGCTGGATGCTCGTCGTCAACGCGTCGAACATCGACAAGGACTGGCACCACATGCAGGCGCACAATCCGATGGACGCCGAACTGAGCAACGCGTCCGACGCAACAAGCCTGTTGGCACTTCAAGGCCCCAAAGCGCACGCCATCGCGAGTAAGCTGGCCGGATTCGACACCTCCGAAATCCCTTACTACCGCTTCCGAGAAGCCGACGGCTTCCTCGGCATCGACGGCGTCATCTTATCGCACACGGGCTATACCGGAGAGCCGGGCCTGGAGATCTACGCCCCAACCGTCGCCGCACAACCCATCTGGGACGCGCTGATGGAAGCCGGAGCTGATGACGGCTTGCTCCCCGCCGGACTGGGCGCGCGCGACACGCTGCGACTTGAAGCGGGCTTTTCGCTCTATGGCAACGACTTGTCCGACGACACGACACCGCTCGAAGCCGGATTGGGATGGGTCGTCAAACTCGACGCAGGCGACTTCGTCGGGCGCGACGCACTGGTGGCACAGAAAGAAGCCGGACTGGAACGCAAGCTGGTCGGCTTCGTCGTCGAAGGGCGCGGAATCCCCCGCCACGGCGATGCCATCGTGGACGCCGACGATAACGAAGTCGGCCACGTCACGTCCGGCTCGCAGTCGCCCAACTTGAGTAAAGGAATCGGCATGGGCTACGTGCCCAACGACCCGGCATACACGACCGTCGGCTC
>CAXBBB010000592.1:0-2334 GCA_963973615.1 uncultured Rhodothermales bacterium
GCACATCGGCGACGGTCCCGTCCCCTTCATCGGCCACAGCAACGGCGGACGTATCAGCCTGTTCATGGCGTCGACCGATGAGTACGCTGGGCTGATCGAGCGGATGGTGCTCGTCAGTCCGTCCGGCGTGACGCCCCCGCGTGGGATGAAGTACCACGTTAAAAAGAACCTAGCGAACGTCCTCAAAGCGCCGATTGGCTTGCTGCCTTCGGCGTGGCAGGGCGAGGCGCACGCCCACCTGCGCCACTCGCTCGTCTGGTCGATGCTCGGCTCGTCCGACTACCAGAACCTCGACGAAGCGATGCGCGGCACGTTCGTCAAAACCGTCGGCTTCCACGTCGACGACCGGCTCGACCGCATCACCGCGCCCACCCTCCTCTTCTGGGGCGACAAAGACACGGCTATCGGCGCGGCCCAGATGAACACCTTGGAGCAGCGCATCCCAGACGCCGGACTCGTCACGCTTCCCGGAGCCGCGCACTACGGCTACCTCGACGCGCCCGATGTGGTGATGGCTGGCACGCGACAGTTCTTGGGCCTCAGCGAGGGCACGCGGTCGGCTGGCCCCACCAAGGGGTGAGCGGCGAGGATTAGAGGCAGACGACGACGTAACTGCTTGCCTCCGCGCTACCCATACTGAGTGGCGCTGTCCACTTCAAAAAGCAATCTGATCTCCGGGCAGTTTCTTCCAGCCCGTCGACGACACTTCTGGTACCGACGAGCAATCGGGCTGCGCTTAGGCGAACTAGATCGATAGCGCAAAGATCAACCGGAAAACTCAAGCCCTGAACTTGTGCGTATGCGTTCTGCGCATCATCGCTGGACGATCGTGATAAATTTGCTTGACTCCACTCGCCTATACTCTTCCTTCGGAGTCCTCGTAATGGCTATTCGGACATATGCTCGTCCAGGTTCTACGGCCATCAAAACCAGTGATGTATCTGCCGCACCTCCACCGCTTATCCGAACAGCTCCTGAGGATAACCAGCTGGTTGTCATGGTGGAGCCGAGCGGTTCTTTGAGCAGCGCCGTCACGCGCACCGTGTCACCAACCGAGACCGTGTCCGAGGGCAGCACGCGCAGTTCCTCAATCGTACTAGCAACCGCCCAGCCCGATTGACCGCCGAACCCTTCGAGATTGCTGTCGCACGCAGAGGAAGCGAGCGCGAGCATGCAAACAATAAGCAGGGTCCGCATAGCAAGTGGTTGATCCAATGTATAAGGTGCGGTTTCGTAGAGGCCGTGGCGTTCGCTCCCCAGCCGTGGACTATGCCGCGCGCGCTAAGGTCACGTACTCGACATGTGCATTTGGCTCCGGTACGGCCTCTCCGTCCTCCTCCATGCTTTCGATATGAAATGCGATTGCTTCGACGATCAGATCGCGTGCTTCCGCCTCTGTTTCGCCGACCGCGACGCAGCCTGGTAGGTCTGGAACGTATGCACCAAAGCTACCCTCGGCGCGCTCAATCACGATGGCGTACTGCATGACTATTTCAGACCGGCTTGTTTGAGAATGCTGTTCAGCGTGCCCGGCGGCATCTCCAGGCTCGGTTTGCCTGCAACGGTGATTTTGCCGGGCTTGTTCGGATGCTTGAACTGGCGGTGGCTTCCGCGTGTGCGGATGTGATGCCAGCCGTCTTGCTCGATAAGCTTGATGATGTCTCGAACCTTCATGCTCGGAAGCTACGCACCTCACCCGGGCGCGGCGCATACAGTTCTACGCCGAGACCCTGCGCAGTTCGTAGCGCGGTCCGTCGTGGCCGAGCACGGTGTTGCGGGTGATCACGCAGCGGCCGATATCCGGGTCGTCGTGGAGCGTGAACATGATGTCGAGCATCGTCCGCTCCATGACCGAGTGTAGGCCGCGTGCGCCCGTTCCGAGTTTGCGGGCCAACTCGACGATGGTGTCTAACGCCTCGCGCTCGAAGAAGAGCGACACGCCGTCCATCGCGAACAGCTTCTGGTACTGCCGCACGAGCGCGTTCTTGGGCTCGGTCAGGATGCGCAGCATGGCCTCGTGACTCAACTTGTCGAGCGCGGTCGTGACGGGCATGCGGCCGACGAGTTCGGGAATGAGGCCGAACTTGAGCAGGTCGTCGGGTTCAACGTATTGGAAGATGGCGTCGTCGTGCTGATCGATGCGCGGACCCGCGATGCCGTCGTCGAAGCCGATAGTCGTGGCCGACAGGCGGCGGGCGATGATCTGCTGCAACCCGTCGAACGCGCCGCCGACGATGAACAGAATGTTGCGCGTGTCCATATTGACGAGCGTCTGCTCGGGGTGCTTGCGCCCGCCTTTAGGCGGCACTCCGGCGACGGTGCCTTCCATGATTT
>CAXBBB010000593.1:0-2319 GCA_963973615.1 uncultured Rhodothermales bacterium
CGCAGGCGATGGGGACGAATGCAGCCCCCATCTCCTCTCGCAGTGCGTCGAGCTTCGACTGTGTGCGAGCCAGTCCGAACACGCGGCTTCCGGCGGCGACGAGCGCTCGGCTGAACGCAGCCCCCAACCCTTCGCTGGCTCCGGTGACGACGACGACTTTATCTGCGAGATCCATTTCAAAACGAGAGTTGGTGAGCGCAAGAGCACGGCCTAGCCGACCGACCGTTCCAGAATATGCATCGGTCTCTTGCCGTACTTCCCAAATGGTACCGATTCGGCTCAGGTGTTACACGTCGGCCAAGATCGCAGATCGCGTGAACGCGGAGAGCATTTGCGGGTGAATGTTATCCCGGGTCATTACTCGGATTTCCACGAACCCAATACGAACAGATACAATGGCAGACACGAAAAAGGCCGACATCTCCGGCACCGGCGGCGCGCAAGGCTACGGCAACAGCGCGGGCGAAACCGACGCTCCCGTTTCGGGCATGGTCCAAGACGACAAGAAAGCAGACAAGTCGACCAGCCGTCCCCCAACCGGTGGCGGATCCGAAAACGGATCGAACCCAAGCAGCAGCGACACGTCGGCGCAGACGTCGAAGCCCAAATCGGGCAAGTAGCCATTCCTTTTTGAACTCTCCCCTTTCCAACCCACCGAGCATGATAGAAGAAGACGCCAAACGCGAGAACAAGAAAAACTCCAAGCTGCCCTCGCAGCGCCGCAGCGCGCCCAAAGGCATGCCGAGCGCGTATACACCCGAGGAGTATGAACTAAACGAAGAGCGCATCATCCGCGACGACGGCGAGATCGTCCGCACCGATGGGGGCTACTCGCAGGAAGCCCACAAGGCCTACGACCCGAAACGCGACGCCGGAAACCGCGCCTCAGGCAAGAGCGGACGCGGCAGCGGAAGCAACGGTGGCGAGAAGCCTAACCGCCGCGCCGATAGGGGCGAACTCGTCGACTGACGCGCCTGCTGAAGCAACCTGCTAAATCAAAAAGCCCCGACGCGCCATAGTGCACGTCGGGGCTTTTTCGTTGTCTACGATTCGTAGATCAGCGCTCGTAGCTGGTCAGTTCGGTCGTCGTGGTGCCGCCGCCCATCGCCGCGCCCATGCTGGCGACCGACTTGACGACGACGTGCGCGCCGTCCTTGGCGAGGTAGAGCGTCGCCGTTCCGGCGTCGTTGCCGTCCTGCGGCGTAAACGAAGCGACAAAGGTGTCAAACGTGCCCGCTCCGACGGTGACCGACTCTTCGCCGGTGATTTCCATCCGCATCGGGCGGCTGCCCTGTCCCTGCGGACTGTAAATCGTGAAGTCGTACACCGATCCGACGACCAGAGGAAGCGCCGAGACGAACAACTCGAATGCGCTGCCATCCGAAAGCGTCGCCGTCTCAAACGTCTCGTCGATCGGCATCGACTGTCCCTGCTGGCTCATCTCGCCCATTACGCCGTCCTCGGTATACGTCAGGCTCGCGGCGCCCATCGGACCAGCCGACAGCGCGCGACGTGTAGCACGCAGCGTCAGCGGGTCGACCTCAAACGTGTCGACCATCGAGACGCCGCCCATCATCGGCGGAAGCGTCGCCGCGTCAATGATCTGCCATCCGGCCTGCGTCTCTTCGAGGGTGCGAGTAGAGGTAATGACGAGTTCCTGCCCCATGACGGCCATCGTCATCGTGTATCCCATCGTGGCGGGCTTGACGAGAGCGATTTCGGGAGCGGGGAGGTCCTGAGCGAACGCGGGGAGCGCGAAGAACAGGAGCGGGAGAAGAAAGAGGCGGCGCATGGCGAGAGGTTGGTTGGAGAGGAGAAACGTAGAGCGCGGCACTATGGTGCGTCAGCATGTCCGAACTTTTCGCGCAGCGGCGCGCGTGCCGGTGAAAGGTCTGTTGTTCGTGTCGCCCTGAGTTGCAGGCCCGCCGGGTCGTCCGGTACCTTGCGCGTTGCCCCACTTTGTTTACTGCTCTCGCCGCCCGCGCATCTGATGGACATTCCCCTTTACTGGCTCGCCGCCATCGGCTTTCTGGTTCTCAACGTGTGCCTGCTCTCGGCATCCGTTCTCGTGTACGCCGAGCGCAAAGTATCGGCCTACATCCAGAACCGCCCCGGCCCCAACCGCGTCGGTCCGTTCGGCTTCTTGCAGCCCTTCGCGGACGTAGCCAAGCTGATCTTCAAGGAGGACATCGAGCCCTCCGCCGCTAACGGCTTCGTTCACTCGCTCGCGCCGGTCCTGATGGTCGTGATCGCAATGACGACGGCCGCGCTGATTCCGCTGGCTCGCGGCGTCGTAATCATCGACACCCAGGTTTCGGT
>CAXBBB010000594.1:0-2315 GCA_963973615.1 uncultured Rhodothermales bacterium
GATCAACGACAGCCTGGACGCTTAGCCCCTGCTGCGTCACGACAGCCGCCACCGAAGTGGTCTGCTGTGCCGAAACTGCGGCAATCGCCGCAGTCTCCTGCGTGGTGAGCCTGCCGCTGATCGCCTGCTCCTCGTCGGCAAGGTTCTGCGTTGACTCGGCCCCCTGCGCCGCGACAGCTGCAACGGACGCGGTCTGCTGCGTCGTGACAGCCGCGACCGAAGTGGTTTGCTGTGCCGAAACTGCTGCAACGGATGTGGTCTGCTGCTGCTGTATCTCGGTGAGCGACTCGCTGCGCAACTGCGCAATCGCGCCCGTCGCGGCGGTTTCCGCCGCCTCTATGTTGCCGAGGATCTGCGGCAGCGTCGTGGACAGGTGCGTTCTGCCGCCATCAAATGTCTGGGGATCGGCAGGATCACAGGCAGCAATCGAGTCCTTTACGTCTTGGTCGGCCTGCTCCATACCTGCCGCCAGCGCGCGCAGGTCAACGGTGGCCCGGTATAGCTCTTCAGTTGTAGCCATTGCTAGTCGTCTGTTGTAAGGATGATGGTGTCTCCATCTGTCGTGATGCGCTCGCGCCCCAGCATGTCCGGGCCTAGTTTCACCGCCCACAGATCGGTATAGGTGACACCTCGGAACGTGATCGGGTCGAGTTGCCGAGCCGCGAATGCCAAACCTGCACTCGCCTCCACCGTCACGCTCTCGTTCGTCATAGCCGTCTGCACCAGCCTCCCGCCGACGCCGGTCGCGGGCGCGTAGAAAATGTCTTCGCCTGCCACCTCGACCAGTTCGGGGAGTCGGTGCGTCATGCGCGCCTCGGCCTCCAGCCCGACACCCTCGATGCCCTGCCCCGGCACGCCGCGGCCAGAGAGTAGCAGAAACGGGCCACGTGCCATCACACGCAGACGCGCAGCATCCAGGTAGACCTGTTCGCTGCGTCCGCTGGCGAGCGTACCCGAGGCCAGCAGCACGATACCCGACGATGGATCGAGATCGTAGAGCTTCCAGGTGAGCGACGTAAGCGCGCGCCTGCTGCGTAGCCAGAGCTTCGACAGGCGTTTCCACGCGCCGACGGACGTTAGGTGCAACCTGCTCGTCAGGAGCAGCACGTTCTGCTCAGCAGCCCCATCGCCACTCTCGGCGACTATCTCGCCCGACGTCGACAAACCGGATAGGCCCTCGACGCCCGGTTTGCGCGCAAACATTCGCCGCGCCCGGTCGAGCACGAACCATCCGGCTGCCCGGCTCCATCCAAACGTGAGCACTCCGCACGACACCCAGAGCTCGCGCCTTCCGCGCCTCCGGTCCGAGAAGTAGCCCAAAGCCGTATCACAGCCGAGCGCCTGCAAGAAGTCGTCATCGGCTACCGTCGCCGCGCTCGGCTGTCCACCGCGCACCAACGACTCTGAGAGCGGTTCAGGCGCCTGACCTGGTGCCAATAGCCACACACCGTCTTCGCTCGCGTAGGCAATCTCTCGGCCCATGTTGCAGAATGCCCGGCGCCCGACGCATCCGCGATGCGCCACGACGCTCCACGAGGCAAACGAGATATCCCCGCTACCTACCTGTCCGGCGCTCACGCTCAGGTGGCACAGAGCGTACAACGGATACTGACCGAACTGCCCCTCACTGATCGGCAGCGCGTTCGACGCAAAGCCGATCACACCGTCATCCGGCCCGTCGCCGACGTAGCTCACCCGCCGCGCCAGCAGGTCGAGTGGACGGTTCGTGCCGCTCACCATCACGCGTCCCGAATTGCGGTCGGCAGACTCAGGCAGCACCGGTCGCTCGAGATATTCCGTTCCGGACTCGAGCGATAGGTCGATCTGGGTACCGCGCCACTCCGACACGGCTACGTTGGAATAGGCGCACGGCTCGAGCGCGTAGCTGCGCAGCTCGGACCAGCTGCCCCCGACCGGGCGCACGTAGAGCGTCAGGCGTTTCGCCCGCGCGTCGGGGTAGCTCAGAAAGCCGTCCGGCACGGACATCGTCTCCATGCCGATGCGCTCTTCTGATCGTCGCACGAACGCTCCCCCACTCGTCTCGATGCGCACGTCGAAGCAGTAGGTCACCGGGTCGCCTTCTGCCGGAAAGACGGGTACGACCGGCGCCGGGTAGTCGTATGCCACGTCGCCCAGAATGACCGCCCGGTTGTAGCTCCCCACCGTGCCGGCTCTGATTTCGGCGCCCGAAAGCTGCTCCTCTCCCTCAAACGGAGGCAGCGCTTTCGGCGCGCTCGTTATCTTGAGTACCGTTCCCGCTTCTGGAATGAGCGCCGTCGACGGGTCCGGCTCGACGGCGACTTCGCCCAGGACGG
>CAXBBB010000595.1:0-2309 GCA_963973615.1 uncultured Rhodothermales bacterium
GCTCAATGCGGAAGAGGGGATAAGTGCCGCCGCTACCCGTTCGCGCGCCTGCCGAAACCGTGCGGTAGCGCGTGCCGACGAAAAGCTGCGGGGTCACGCTTTCAGGAGACGTATCGGGATCATACGCCGGGTTTGGGACCGCGCGCACAAAGCGAAACTCGCCGGTGAGAAGAGTCGTGTCTCCGCCTGCAATCATCAGCGTGTCGCGTGGCGCAAGGATCGGGGAAGCGTTGGCAGGCATATTGAGCCCAACCCGCATCAGGTCCTCCTCCATCCACGTCATTGTCTCGGATGCCATATTGCGCGCCGCGTAGGCCGCCGTGACATCGATGTTGAGCGTCTGTACGCGCATCGCCGACGTAATCAGGATCAGCAGAACGACTGACCCGACGATGGCAGCGAGCATATTGTCTATCAGCGCAATCATCTCAAACCTCCAGCGAAAAGACGCGCGAAATACGAATCGGCGAGGGTAAGAACACACCCGACCGTGCGCCGTCATTCCATACGTCCGACACGCTGACGGTCACCTGCTTTTGGAGCTGCGGAGTGGCGACTCCAACCAGGGCGCCGTCCAAGTTCACGACGTAGGTCATTTCTATGTCCACGTCAAAGACGACCTCTCCTCCGGAAAGCGGGTACGCTATCTGTATCGTCCGAGCGCCATTGAAGTCGTTCATGGTCATGCAATCGTCGCGCCAGTTTCCATACCCCATCTTTCGATCCGGCCGCTCCACGTCATCGCCCCCATCTCCATTCCACGCGCGCCAGTCGTCCAGATCCTTGGGGTCTCTGCCGCGCGTGTTTTTACACCGCTTGTTGCTGGCCGTCAGGGTGGCCAGGTCGCCCAGAATCGTGTCGTCCGTGATGCCGGAGAGCAGACGTCCATCAAGGCCTTTGTACTGTTCGAGCGGCTTGAGCCCGTCGTCGTACGGCATTTCGCGGATGCGGGCGAGCATCTCGAGCGCGACGGAC
The DNA here is from genome assembly GCA_963973615.1 of uncultured Rhodothermales bacterium. GTDB lineage: Bacteria > Bacteroidota > Rhodothermia > Rhodothermales > BA12 > CAXBBB01. Next base: position 976 of record CAXBBB010000595.1, read on the forward strand.
GCCCCCATCTCCTCGACCTCCATCCGCAGGTTGTCGCGATCGAAGTCAATACGGCGTTCGGTGACGTCGTTGGCGTAGGTAAGCGCCATCACGAGCGCGAGGGCGGCGAGCATGGTCTGTGGCATCGGTTATCCCTCGCTGGCTGTGACGCGCATCATCTCGTCGAGCGAGGTGACACCGCGTGTGGCATAGACCCGTGCCGAATCTTGGAGCGTGAGCATGCCCTCCTTCTCGGCCTGGGTACGAATAGCGTCCTCGTCGATGGCGTCTTTGGCCGTCACGATCATGTGGCGGATGGCCCTACTGAAATAGAGCGCTTCGGTGATGGCGCGGCGCCCTTTGTAGCCGCCGTTGCACTTGGCGCACCCTTTGGAATTGGCGCGGTAGAGCGTGTTGGCCTGGTCCTCTGGCGTGAAGCCCATGCGTTCCATCAGGACGGGATCGGGATCGTCGTCGACCTCCTTGCAGTGCTCGCAGAGCGTGCGGATCAGGCGTTGGGCCACGATCAGGTTGATAGCGTAGGCGATCAAAAACGGCTCGACGCCCATTTTGTAGAGCCGCGAGACCGCCGACGGTGCGTCGTTGGTGTGGAGCGTCGAGAACGTCAGGTGGCCCGTGTTGGCGAGCTTGACGCCCATCTCAGCCGTCTCCTTGTCGCGCATCTCGCCGACCATGACCACGTCGGGGTCGTGCCGCAGGATCGCGCGCAGGGCGCCTTCCAAGCCGAGCTTGTGGCCCAGTTTGATTTGACGCACGCCATGGATGATGTACTCGACCGGATCCTCGACGGTGAGCACGTTGACCGTCGGGCTGACGACCTGGTGTAGCGCCGCTACCAGAGTGGTCGACTTACCACTACCCGTCGGGCCCGTCAGAATCACCATGCCGTGCGGCTGGCGGATCGCCATCTCGAACCGCTCCATCGCGTTCGGAAGCATCCCCAGCTTGTTGAGGTCGGTGACGACTTTTCGGTCATCCAGGATTCGGATGACGATGCTTTCTGCGCGCACTTCCTGGCTCGCCGTGGCAATGGGCAGGACCGATACGCGGAAGCGGATCAGCGCGTCGTCGATGCGGCGCTGGATGAAGCCGTCCTGGGCTTTGTCGCGCTCGAAGCGATCGACGTTGCTGGCGTTGTCTTTGATGACGGCAAGCAGCGCCTCGGGGTGGATGTTCTCCTCGGTGTGCCACTTCTTGAGCGCACCGTCCAGCCTAAAGTGGATTTCGACTTTGCCCTTGGCGTTGGGCCACACGTGGATGTCGCTGACGCCCTGACGGACGGCCTCGACGAGGGTCGCCTCGAACAAGTTGATGAGCGTGCTCCTGCCGATTTC
>CAXBBB010000596.1:0-2307 GCA_963973615.1 uncultured Rhodothermales bacterium
CGCGAGTTCGCCGGGTTGATCGCAACCGGCGGGGAGCGGCTTCTTGATACGCTCAACAGCGTGCTTGATCTAGCGCGCTTCGACGCGACGGGTTTCGTGCCCAACGTCAAAGCCATCGATCTGGCGGCTAAGACGCGCGAGTTGCTCGCCCTGCTGACTTCTATTGCTACCCAGAAGGGATTGACACTGACGTTTGAAGCCCACCCCGATCCGCTCGTCGTCTTGACCGATGGGGCAGCCGTCGACCGTATCGTGACCAATCTCGTTGGAAACGCTATCAAGTTCACGCAGACGGGGAGCGTGTCGGTGCGGCTGTTGGGGGATGGCGCGAACGTCACGCTCTCCGTAACCGATACTGGAAAGGGGATCACGCCTGACTTCCGACGCAAGCTGTTTGAGCCCTTTGCACAGGAGAGCACCGAGATGAACCGCTCGCACGAGGGCGCTGGACTGGGGCTGAGCATCACGCGGCACCTAATCGAGGGGCTAGGCGGCACAATTACAGTCGATAGTGTGATGGGTGAAGGGACGACGTTTACCGTCGTGCTGCCTGCGCGCGCGCCGAAGACTGCGCGTTTCAAGTGACACAAGGTGCGGGGGCGCAGGTGTGGCTCGCCGAGCTCAGCCTGGAAGCGAGGTGTGTAGGGCGACAAAAAGGTGGCTAGCCGAGTACGACTTTGAGGGCCTCCCCCAGCGTCTTGACGGCATGGACTTTCAACCCCTTGGGCACCTCGGCCTTGCGCATACCCGAAGCGGGAACGACGGCTTGGGTGAAGCCCATCCGCTTGGCCTCGGTCAACCGGCGCTCGATCTGGCTGACGCTGCGTAGCTCGCCGCCCAACCCCACCTCACCGATACAAATTGTTTGGCTGTCCGTCGGGATGTCTTCGAACGAGGAGGCAACGGACACGAGCACGCCCAGGTCGACAGCTGGCTCGTCTACGCGAATCCCACCGGCAACGTTGAGGAATACGTCTTGCGTACTCAGCTTCATGCCCTGACGCTTCTCCAGGACGGCGAGCAGGAGCGAGAGCCGCTTGCCGTCGAATCCTGCTGCGGTACGCTGGGGCGAGGGGTAGCTCGTCGGTGTGACCAGCGCTTGAACTTCGACGAGGACGGGACGCGTGCCTTCGAGCGTGCAGGTGATCGCACTTCCGCTGATTCCGTAGCTGCGTTCGCTCAGGAAGATCTCGGACGGGTTGGTGACCTCGTGGAGTCCGTCGGCGTGCATTTCGAAGACGCCCTTTTCGTTGGTCGAGCCGAAGCGGTTCTTGACGGCGCGCAGGATGCGGTAGGCGTGATGCCGGTCGCCCTCGAACTGCAGGACGGTGTCGACCATGTGTTCGAGCACTCGGGGCCCGGCGACGTTGCCGGTCTTGGTGACGTGGCCGACCAGAAACGTGGGATGCTCGAGTGTCTTGGTCAGGTGCAACAGCGACGCCGTCGACTCGCGCACCTGGCTCACGCTTCCGGGCGCACTCTCGATGTCGGATCGGAAAACCGTCTGGATTGAGTCGACGATGAGCAGGTCAGGGCGGACTTCGTGCGACGCAGCGGCGATTTCTTCGACGTCGGTTTCGGCGAGGAGTAAGAAGTTGTCTGACGGTACGCCCAGACGCTCGGCGCGCAATTTGACCTGGCGCAGCGATTCTTCTCCCGTCACGTAGAGCACTTTTTTGTCGCCGAGATGGCGCCCCAGGCTCGTCATCAGCGTGCTCTTGCCGATGCCGGGGTCGCCCGCAATCAGGATCAGTGATCCTCTCATGATGCCGTTTCCCAAAACGCGGTCGAGTTCGCCCACGCCCGTCATGAGGCGCGACTCGTCGGTGATCTCGATCTCATCCAACCGCTTGGGTGTCCGCACCGACCCGCGTCCGCTTCGTGAACCCATCGCCGGAACCCGCGCTGCTCGCGCACGCGCCTCGCTGGATTGAACTTCTTCGGCGAACGTATTCCACTCGCCGCACGACGGGCACTGGCCTTGCCAACGAGGCACCGTGTTGCCACAGTTCTGGCAGACGTAAACGGTTTTGCTCTTGGCCATGGTCGGTCGGGGCTGGTGGGTAGGGAAGGTAGGTTTTCACGGTGTCAGGTGGGTGTCATCGTGGCCTACTCAAAGTTGACAACTCTCCAAGAGTTGTCAACTTTCCCCCGCTCACCTTTTGGGCGCGCGGCTACCTTGGGGCATGGCTTTTCAACCCGTCCACGCTCTAGGCCGCTATGCGCTGCTGATGACCGACGCCGCTCGTTCCTTCGGCGATGTGGGGCTGTGGCGCGACGAACTGGCCCGGCAGGTGCGACAGATCG
>CAXBBB010000597.1:0-2303 GCA_963973615.1 uncultured Rhodothermales bacterium
GTCTTGACGGGCTTCGTCAACGCACTGGCCATTCTGATTTTCATGGCGCAGTTGCCGCTTTTCGTCGAGCAAGGCTGGCTGATGTACGCCATCGTCGCGGGCGGTCTGGCGGTCATCTACCTGTTGCCGCGCGTGACCAACGTGATTCCCTCGCCCCTGGTCGCCATCGTCGGACTGACTATTCTGGTCGTCGCGATGGGCGGCGGCGGGCTGATGACGGTCGGCGATATGGGCGAGCTTCCGACGGCACTTCCTGCGTTCGGCATTCCCAACGTGCCGCTCAACCTGCAAACGCTGGCGATCATCTTTCCCGTCTCGCTCGCGTTGGCGCTGGTCGGACTGATCGAGTCGCTGCTGACGGCGAGCATCGTGGACGAGATGACGGATACGCCGTCGGACAAGAACGTTGAGTCGCGCGGGCAGGGCATTGCCAACGTGATCACGGGCTTTTTCGGCGGAATGGCCGGATGCGCGATGATCGGCCAATCGATCATCAACGTCAAGTCGGGCGGACGCGGTAGGCTGTCGACGTTCGCGGCGGGGGCGTTCTTGCTGCTGTTCATCCTCGTGCTGTCGGACTACCTGGTGCTGATCCCGATGGGCGCGCTGGTCGCCGTCATGTTCATGGTGTCGATTGGCACGTTCGACTGGTCGAGCCTGCGTGTCGACAAGTTGCCGTTTACCGAAACGCTCGTCATGCTCACGACCGTCGGCGTCGTGCTCTACACGCACAACCTGGCGCTGGGCGTATTCGTCGGTATCGTGCTGGCGGCCCTGCTGTTTGCGCGCCATGTCGCCGATGTTGCCTTCATGGAAGACACCCTCTCGGAAGACGGACGGACGCGCACCTACACGGTCGTCGGCAACCTTTTCTTCGTCACCGTGACGGGCTTCCTCAATCACTTCGACTTCCAGGAAGACGTAGACCGCGTCGTCGTTGATCTCTCCAAGTCCAGCGTGTGGGACGCCTCGGCCGTCGCCGCGCTCGACAAAGCCATCCTGCGCTTTCGTAAGCGCGGCATCGACGCCCGCATCGTCGGCCTGGGCGGTCGCAGTGCCGAACTCGTCGATCGCGTCGCCGTCCACGACAAGCCAGGCGCTAAACTCAGCGTCGGTCACTGACTTTGTCAGGCGGGGCGGAGTCCGCGACGAGCCTGGAGCCGATTGGCTGTTGATCACGGACGTGAACGCATCCCGCTACCTCATGCCTGTCGTAGCACTTGGGCGGGGTTGGTCCGGGTTAGCGAGCGTGACTGGGCAGCCAAGGCAAGAGCCACTGTAGCGGCGACGGCGGTATAGGCTAGTCCGAACGGCAGTGGGGAGAGCGGCATCATGTTGAGTTCCTCGATGCCGGAGAGTAGTCCTACACCGACGAGCCCCGCCGTAGTCGACAGGATGGCAGCCAAACTCAGCATGAGCAGATAGGACCGATTAACCGCGTACACGATGTGTCCGGCGGAGGCGCCCAGCGCTTTGCGCACCCCGACCTCGCGGCGCCGTCGCACGGCGTTCTGGGTGGCCAGTCCAAACAGTCCCATGCAGGCGATGCCGAGTGCGAGAGCAGCGAGCAGCGCGATGCTGCGTGTCAGACTGGCGAAGGAGGACAGGAACGGATCGAATACGTCTGTTTGGTTGAACGCATCGAACGCCTGGTGCGGTGCAAGGTCGATCCAGGCCGCTTCGAGTGCGGCTCGCGCGTCGGAGGCTGCGCCGGGATGAGGAGTCACCACGAGGTAGCGATAGCCCTCTGCGGTAGGCGTCAGCACGGTGCCACGCGGCGCAGCGATCGGTGTCTCCAGCACATCGCCCACTACGCCGACGACGACCCGGTCTTGGCCGCTGACGGTGAGCCGCTCGCCGATCGGATTGGTCCACCCTCGGGCGGCTGCGAACCGCTCGGTAATCAGCAGGGCGTCGCCGCCTGCATCATGGGATTCGAACGACCTCCCCTGCACGATGCGCAGGCCCATCGCTTCGGTGTAGCCCGGTCCGATAGCGAAGTGCGTCGCGTGGTGGGTGTCGCTCAGTCCACTTGTTACGGGCGCCGTGGTGCGGTCGTAGCCCACGTGGAGTTGAGCGCCCACGGCGTGGCGCACCGAGGCGTGGCCAGCCGCCGCCGCTTGAAGCCGCTCATACTGCGCCGGATCGCTGAGGCGGACAATGAACGTCTCGCCGGGATCGTACCCCCATGGCTGATGTGCCAAGAACCGGCCGTTGGCGAGTAGCAGCGCCGTCGCCAGGGCGGCGAGGCATGCGATGGTGAACTGGGCGGTGAGCAGGCCACGCGTGAGCCAGCGCGGCTC
>CAXBBB010000598.1:0-2299 GCA_963973615.1 uncultured Rhodothermales bacterium
GTGGATCGTACCCGCCGCGGTAAGCCGGAGCGTCGTAGCGCGCGTCGTACATCGGGCGAGGCAGATGGCCACGCCCGTAGCTTCCGCCGCTGCGGTCGTAGTTCGGCGTCGGACGCGAGGCGCGGACGAAGCGTCCGGCGGCGAGCCCGATCAGCGCGGCGGCGCCCAGGAAAAGGCCCGGCTCGCGGCGAGCGAACTGCTCGGCATCGCTCAGCAGGTCGCCGACGCTTCGGTTCTGCAGATAGCTGTTGAGGCGTTCGACCTGTCCAGCGGCCTGCTCGACAGCATTGGCGACCGGCTCCTGGCCGTTGTCACGCAGCGTGTCGGTCGTTTGCTTGAGCGCTTCTTGAATGCCGCCCAGCTGCTCAGTCGCCCGCGACTTCTGATCGGCGAATTGCTCTTTGGCTTTGTCTTCGACCTGGTGGCGCATGTCGGCCGCCTGATCGCCGAGCGAAGCGGCTGCTTGGTGAGCCTGGTCTTTGACCTGCTGTGCGGGGTCATTGGTAGAGCGGGACGAGTTGGTGCGTGCGGTAGCGCCAGGCGTTCCGATTTCGGGAAGGGTAGCCATTGTAGGGTGGGGATGGTGAGCAAAGTGATAACGACTCGTCCTATACAGGCGAGTAAGTGTTACACGTGGACCCGCGCGCTGCATTTTCGACATCTTCGGTAACTTGCAAATCGATTACACCTTGCGGCCGCTTGTTACCGATCGGCCTAACCTCTTCCGCCAATGCCTCGCTACCGTCTGCTAATCGAATACGATGGATCGCCATTCAGCGGATGGCAGACGCAGCCGGGCCAGCCTACCGTCCAGGAGCATTTGGAAGCGGCGCTCTCCACCTTCCTCCGCACGCCGACCCCGCTCGTCGGTAGCGGTCGCACCGATGCAGGCGTCCACGCGCGTGGTCAGGTCGCCCACTTTGATGCCGATGAGCCGGTCGATCTCTACAAACTGACGCGCGCCCTACGCGGCCTGACACCCGACGCCATCGCCGTCCGCGCGGTTGAGCAGTCACCCGACGACTTCCACGCACGCTACGACGGGCGCAGACGTACGTACCACTACCACGCGTCGACCGAGCCGCGCGCGCTGGGACGCGCCAGCCGCCTGCACCTGACGACGGCTCCTGACTTCGGCGCAATGAACCGTGCGGCGCAGACGCTGGTCGGCGAACACCATTTCGGCTCGTTCTGCCGCACCCAATCCGAAACCGAGAACCGCGTCTGCACGCTCTTCCAATGCGCGTGGGAGCCCGAAGCACGCGTCGGCGACTGGCGACTGGTCGTGTCCGGCAGCCGCTTTCTCCATGGCATGGTTCGCGCCATTACGGGCACGTTGCTCCAAATCGGAAGCGGCCAACGCCCAGCCGACGACCTGACGCGCATCCTCGCCGAGCAGGATCGACGCGCCGCTGGTCCCGCCGCGCCCGCGCACGGATTGGTGCTGCACCACGTCGGCTACGACGATGCGATGGTGCCGGGTTGGGATCTGACCTGACGACGTTACATGTAACGTCGCTACGCTGGCTCGCGTGCGCAACTCCGTGTGTGGTACGTTGTCTCTGCGATCCAACCTCGACCCTCTTATGCGCCTCCTTCTCTTCGTCCTCTTCCTGCTGCCGATGGCCGCTTCCGCTCAACCCCAACCGCAGATTTCGACGCCGGAGAGCCGCACGTCGGTCGGGATGACCGTCTACAACCAAGGCTTCGCCGTCGTCCGAGAAGTGCGGCCGATTGCGCTCGACCGGGGCCGCAATCTGCTTCGCTTCGAGGGCGTGCCGCAGCACATCGACGCAACGAGCCTGTCGATCCGCTCGCTCACGCATCCCGGTTCGATCTCGGTTCGCGAGCAGAACTATCAGTACGATCTGGTGGGCACGCAAGCGCTACTCGACAAAGCCGTCGGCGAGCGCGTGCGGCTGGTCCGACGGATGGGCGACACGGTCGATGTCGTCGAAGGCGTGCTGATCTCACAGCCCGGACAAGGCCGCATCATCCGCCTGGATGACGGACGCATTCTGGTCGATCCTGAGGGCGAGATCGAACTGCTCTCGCTCCCCGGCGGACTGGTCAGCCGTCCAAGCCTGCTGTGGCACCTCGACGCAGACCGTGCCGGAACGCACGATGTCGAAGCCAGCTACACGACCGACGGTATGTCGTGGCGCGCCAACTACGTCGCCGTCCTCAACGCCGACGATACGAGTCTCGACGTGACCGGGTGGGTGACGCTCGACAACCAGAGCGGCGCGACCTTCGAGGACGCACGCCTGCAACTGATGGCTGGAGGGGTCCGCCGCAA
>CAXBBB010000599.1:0-2298 GCA_963973615.1 uncultured Rhodothermales bacterium
GTCGCCGCCGCGCGCGCCCGATCCGGGATCCTGCGAAAACTGGCGAGCGAGTGCCTCGAACGACGCGCCGCCTTCGATCTGCGTGCGGAAGTTCTGGATCTGAGCGCGTGCGGCTTCACGTGCGGTCGCGTCGCCCTCTTCGGCCATGATCAAGATGTGACGAGCGCTGGCGAGTTCGGTGTCGCCCGACTGGACGGCTTGGACTTTGGCGAGGTAGGCCTGATCCGCACCGAAGATTGGTCCGACGACTTCGCCGACGGTCGGGTTGGGGAAGATCGCCGAGGCGACGGCAGGGGGAAGGGCACCCGCATTGCGGAAGGCACTGGTGTAGGGCGTCCGGCTGTCGTTGCGCACCAGGAACGTCGAGTCGTCGCTGGCGCTCTGGAAGCGGGTTTTGAGGCGCGCCAACTCGTCGCGGATGATCGCCGAGTCGGCCGCCGTCGGCGTTTTGCTGATCGACGCGATGGTGACGTCGAGCGTGCGGGCGCGGCTCCAGTCGTCGCGGTTGTCGTCGTAGAAGTCGCGGACTTCGACCTCGGTCACGTCGACGTCCGAGATCGTGGCGAACGGCAGGATGGCGACATCGGCCTGAGCCGACTGGTTGCGGCGCGTGTACTCGGCCATAACGTCGGCGTCCGAGACGCGGGCGAGGCTGGCGATCAGCTGCTCGAACTTCTCCTGGCGGCGGGCCTGGCGGATGTACTGCGTCAGCCCGATCACGTTCTGGGTTTGCGTTTCGTCGTCCAGGAACGCCTGCAAGCGCGCCTGATCGACGCCGCCCTGTCCGTCTCCGAAGTACTGGCGGACGATGAAGTGCGGGTTCGGCCCGACGACCAACTGCTGCACTTCGGCGTCGCTCACGGTCAAACCGAGGCGGTTCATCTCGCGCTCGCGCAGTTTGTCCTCGACGATGCGGTTGAATACCTCCTCCTCGATGGCGTCGCGCTCCTGCGGTCCGGCGTTGGGGTTCTGCTGGTTGAAGAACTCGGTCTGCTGGTTGAGGACCGCGTTGTACTCGTCGTACGTGACCGGCTCGCCCTCGACGATGATCGCGTTGTTCTGTCCCGCCCCACTCAGGCTATCGAACAGGTTGGCATCCTGAAGCATGAAGAGGATTCCGAAGGCGATCACGAGAATCCAGAGAACGACTCCGGTATTCTCCCGGATCTTGGTCATTGCGCCCATAGCAGTCGCGGCAGTTTGGTGCGGGTAGAAAAAGGGAACGAGCCGCCCCGGTTAGTGCCCGGAAAGGCTCGTTCACACGTAACGCCCAAATATACGCCCTTCGGTACGCACACTCTGCGGATTCACCGTGCGAATCGGGCGGTTCGGACTCTGGCCTCGCGCCCGAAGTACGATCCGAGACGACGAGCGACGATCCGGGCCTCTGATCCGTCGGCTCATCGACTCGGACGCTTCTGTGCCCTGCGCCGCGTCTGCGTTTGCGGATATACTGAATACGTCACCCACGCCGCTCGCCCATGCGTCATCTCTACTATATCGTCCTCGCCTTTCTGGTAACAGCACCGGACGCGTTCGCTCAAACAGCAGGCAATTGCCAGAGAACCGGTACGGCAACTGCCGACCTCGATGTCAACAACGTCCGGGCGCGGCTTTACAACAACGGTGGCCTGTTTTGGCGTGGCGCGGGCAACGTGTACAACGTGCCCAAAGCACCCGAGGGTAATCCTTCTTCGCCCAGTGCCATCTTTGCATCAACAATCTGGATTGGTGGCAAGGTGGACGAGGAGATCCGGCAGGTGGCGACCGCCTACGGCCCGTGGGAGTTGTGGCCTGGGAGCACCGACCCTCACGCCTGCCGCGTCCGACGGCATCGACAACGACGGCGACGGCACGACGGACGAAGCCGGAGAGATGGCGCGCGTCGACGTGATGGATCAGCCGTTGGCCGAGCGCAAAGGCCGCGTCATCGACCTGGCGGCAGGCGAGCGGCCCGACCTGATCGGCGATCAAATGGCGTGGTGGATCATGAACGACGTCGCCGGGCCGCACGGCTCGACGGGTTCTCCACCCATCGGACTAGAGATTCATGCGACGGCATACGCCTATCTCGCTGCCGGAGCGCTCGACAACACGACGTTTTACCGCTACCGCCTGTTCAAGCGCGGGGAGGGCGACTTCGAGGATGCCTATTTCGGCTACTGGTCCGATCCTGACCTGGGCAACGCGTCTGACGACTTCATCGGGACGGACACCACGTTGGCTAGCGCGTTCGGCTTCGCTTACAACGGCGACAACGACGACGAGGGAAGCGACGGCTATGGAGTCGCGCCGCCA
>CAXBBB010000600.1:0-2298 GCA_963973615.1 uncultured Rhodothermales bacterium
CGTCTGCGATCTGACGGATCTTCGCCGCCGTCTGCTCAACGATGCGGCCGCCTTCTCCAGCGACCTCTCCGTTTTCCCGAGAGGCTTGAGAGGTCTCGGTGGCGTTCTGGGAGTTCTCAACGATGGTGCGTACCATCTGCTCGATGGCAGCGGCTACCTCCTGGCTCTGCGCGCTCTGCTCGAGCGTTGAGGAAGAAAGTTGGTCGGTCGTAGCCTATATTTCAGCCGAAGCACTGGCGGTAAGCTCTACGGCGGCGCTGACCTGCAAGATCATACCGCGGAGGTTCTCGGCGGCGCGGTTGAACCCGGCGAAGAGTTGGCCGATCTCATCCCCGGCGCGTTCCGGCTCGACGTGGACGGTGAGGTCGCCGTCGGCGAAGCGGTTCATCTCGCCGAGGAGCGTGTCGACGCTGCGGCTGAGGTAGGCCTGCTGCGCTTGAGCCTCAACCTGCGCGGCCTCTGCGCTGGCCTGGGCCGATTCGGCGAGGCGGCTCTTCTGCTGCACCTCGTCAACCGACTGGCGCACCTGCGTGATCATCTCGTTGAAGGCTGCAGCGAGACGACCGACCTCGTCACCCGTCTTCACGTCAACGAGCACGTCCAGATCGCCCGCTGCGGCCCGTCCGGCGGCACCGGCGAGCGCGGCCACAGGGCGCGCAATCATGCGGGCGATGAAGAGTCCCATTGCGATGGCGAGCGCGAAGCCCAGCACGAGCGCGATGGTCATGATGAGTCTCGCTCGTTCGGCTACGGCATTGTTGAGGTCGCGCCGCTCCTCGGCATGGCGCAGCTTCATTTCCTTGACCGTTCGGAGGGCTGCCATCGTCGCCTGAGCCTTCTCCATAGACGCGCCGAACAGGAGAGCGATCGCGTCAGCCTCTCGTCCCCCCTCGCGAGCGAGCGCCATCACATTGTCGCGCTCCTCGACGAAGATTGCCCGAGCCGTATCGAATTCGTCGTACGCTTCCTTCATCTCGTCCGAGCCGATGCGCTCTTCAAAGGCGCGGCTGGTTTCGTCGATCGACGCAGCGAGTTCGTAGATGGTCTCGGCGAAGGCGTCTTCCTCCTCTTGCGACCGGGCAAACACCATGTCGCGCAGGTTGATGCGGATGCGCTGGTAGTCCTCATTCAACTGAGCGAGTTGGGCCAGCGGCACGGTCATGTTGTCGTACATCTCATCCGCGCCCTCATCGACCTCTTGGACGAGCCAGATCGAGACGAGGCACGTGGCGGCGATAACGACGGCCATGCTACCGAAGGCGAGCAGAAGCTTACTCCGGAGGGTACGAATGGTGAAGCGAGAAGCATTCATGGGGGCGGTTACCCGTGGTCAGCGGGCGTCGGTTGGGTAGAGGTCGGCTCGTTGAGCCAAGCCGATAGGCCACGCGACGGCTTCGGCAATGAGGGGATGCGAGGCTGAGACCAGCGCTCACGACAGACACCATCACGCGCGAATCGGGCGATCGAATTCGCAGGACGTTGTACCCGATGAGAACAGGTCCGCGCTCGCGGATGGGCATAGCTATCGGCAAGCCCACGCCAAACTTAAATGTTACACACAACCCCATCTGGCACAGGCGAGATAGATGCCCCCCCGGAATCAATCTGCGGGCCCTGACCCGGTCGCGGCGCAGGGGCGAGCGCATCCCTCGATGGCTGATTAGACCCAGCGCCGCACATGCCGAACGTAACCGTCGAACTCCTCTCCGAACAACCGTCGCAGCGCACGCTCTTCGGGCATGATTTGAAAGCGCGTCAGGTAGGCAACAAACACGACCACGCCGATCAGCCCGAGCGTATGCGCCAGCCATACCGCCCAGCCTACAAGCGCTAACGCTATTCCCAGATACATTGGATTGCGTGTGACGCGGTAGACGCCAGACGTAACGAGCGACGACGCCTTTTCGGGACGCGTCGGATCGACTGTCGTCCGGGACCGCCGAAACGCGAGCACACCGGAAAGCGCTACCCCAACGCCAAGCACTACGAACGCGACGGCAAGTGTTCGCCGAAGTGGGAGAGCGACGATCAGTGCCGGCAGCGCTCGGGCCAGCCCCCAAGACAGCCCAGCGCAGATCGCGGCGACGACGACGGGCGGCACTTTGAGTTCGAGGGCTTTCATTGCCCGCCGTGGAAGAACCACAACCCGCCCGCTTGATGACCAAGGGTGAGATCCGCGACGCCATCGCCGTCCACGTCAAAGAGCGTGGGCGCGAGGTCGGCAGGCATCGGTTTGCTGGGCAGGTTGAGGTCGTGCGGGGCGAAATCGGGGCTTCCGGGTGCGACTTGCTGGTAGCC
>CAXBBB010000601.1:0-2297 GCA_963973615.1 uncultured Rhodothermales bacterium
CAGCCCGACGCCATTCTTCTGGTTGGTGGAATGCCGGTATCGGGACGTGTGCTGCGTTTTTTGGAGTCGGCCCAGCCGCGTGTATGGGCGAGGATCAACTCCGGCCCCGACCGCATCGACCCGTATCACCGAGCGACTCACGTTCTCGTCGGTGACATCGCTGCGACTCTCGACGCGCTCGCTGGTGCCGTTCCGCAGCGCGATGCAGGCGACTGGCTGGCGGGTTGGCGCGACGCATCCGACGCTGCGTGGCACGTCGTCCATCCGCTGCTCGACACCCTCACCGAACCCGGACTGGCGCATCGACTAACTCAGTTGCTTCCGAAGGACGATCCACTCGTCATTGCTGCGTCGATGCCGATCCGGAACGTGGACACGTTCGCCCCGACGGATGGCCCCCGCGTGCGGGTATTCGCCAACCGAGGTGCCAGTGGAATCGACGGAACGGTAGCGACGGCAGCGGGCATCGCTCATGCAACCGGGAGAGGTACGACAGTCCTGATCGGCGACCTTGCCCTACTGCACGACCTGAACAGTCTGGCGATGCTGCGCGATCTACCAGAGCGGCTCGTCGTCGTCCTCGTCAACAACGACGGCGGCGGCATCTTTGGACAGTTGCCTATTGCCGCTTTCGGCGCCGACGAGCACGCCGATCCCTTCGAGCGACTCTTCGGCACACCGCACGGGATGAAGTTCAGCGGAGCAGCACGGCAGTTCGGGCTGAACTACTCCGCGCCCGAGTCGCTTTCAGGGTTCGCCGATGCCTACCGGGGCGCTCTCGCTCGCGAGACATCCACCCTCATCGAAGTCCGCATTCCACGCACCGATGGCACTCGCCATACCGCCTTGGAAGGTATTCGTCGCAGTGAGCAGAGCAGAGCCGGAGAAAGGAGATAGATCCGTCGCCGTCGATTTAACACGAAGTGATTTCGGGCGATAGCGGATGCACCATTCCTGCAGCTACTCCACACTTCATGCTTACCTACCCGGAGACCCTTCTCGCCCCTTCTTCCCCTGTCCCAACAGCTCTCTCATCCGCACCTGTCGCTTCTCATGCCGACTTGCTGCTGAATGCGATCCATCGTGCGCAGGCTGTCATCGAGTTCGACCTCAATGGGACCATTCGAACAGCTAACGACAACTTCCTGAGCACACTCGGCTACCGCCTCGACGAGATTCAGGGCAAACATCACCGCATGTTTTGCGCGCCCGACTACGTTCAGTCGACCGCGTATCGCGACTTCTGGGACCACCTCCGCAACGGCAAATTTCATCAGGGTGAATACCCGCGTCTGCGTAAAGACGGCTCAACGGCGTGGATCCAGGCTACTTACAATCCCATCTTTGACGCCGAAGGAAAGCCCCGTTCTGTCGCCAAGTTCGCGACCGACATCACGCAAGACATGGTCCAGCGCAACGCTACGATCTCTTTAACGCGCGACGCTATGACGGACCTGCTGGGACGCATTTCCGGCATCGTCGCGTCAATTAACGACATCAGCCGCCAGACCAACCTGCTCTCGCTCAACGCCGCCATCGAAGCCGCTCGCGCTGGAGAGCACGGACGCGGGTTCGCCGTCGTTGCCGACGAGGTGCGCAAGCTGTCGGGTAGAGCAAGCGAGTCAGCCGGACAGATCGGCGAGTTGACGCGCGAGGTTGGTGCACAGATCGAGCAACTCAGCGCGCAGATGTGAGCGCACCCACCACATCGTATGACCGAAGCCGCTCCGTGAGACAAGCGCTAGCCTGGTTCCTCGGAGCGAGATCCAACACCCCAAAGGGTGCCCAGCGTAGCGATCTTACGTCATGCGTTTTCTCCTCTGCGTCGCTTTTCTCCTCGCACTCTCCGGGCCGTCATGGGCGCAGCAGTCGCCCCCTGAACCGGCGCGGCGGCTTTCCGCCGATGCGCGCGTGGCCCTCGTGACCGTCACGCCTGGCTCAGCGATCTACAATCGCTGGGGGCATACCGCTATTCGTATCACGGAGTACGAGTCGGGGCTGGACGTTCTCTTCAACTACGGCACGTTCGAGTTCACCAACACATTCGTGTTCTCGTTCGCCTACGGAGCACTCGACTATACGCTGTCGATGGCCTCTCCGGCCGACTCCTACGACTTTTACGCCTACGAAGGTCGAGGTGTCATCGAGCAGACGCTGGACTTGTCGCCGGACGAAACAAATCGGCTGTGGGCGCTGCTCGTCGATAACGCGCGCGAGGAAAACCGGACGTACCGCTATCACTTTCTCTACGATAACTGCTCGACGCGTCCGCGCGACATCGTCGAGGATGCGGCGGG
>CAXBBB010000602.1:0-2294 GCA_963973615.1 uncultured Rhodothermales bacterium
GGAGCCGATACGGTCGTCGACTTGCTGATTGAGAACGGTACTGTCGCGGGCGTAGTGACGCAGTTGGGGCAGACGATCCGGGCGCCACGCGTCGTGCTCACCAGCGGCACGTTCATGAACGGCATCATCCACGTCGGAGATCGTCAACTAGGCGGCGGACGTATGGGCGAACGCGCGTCGACCGGTCTCACGGCCGCACTGGAACGGCTCGGTATGGAGTCGGGACGCTTGAAAACCGGAACTCCACCACGCGTCGACGGCCGGACGATTGACTATTCGGTGATGGAGACGCAGGCCGGAGACGACGAACCCGTGCCGTTTTCCTACCTCACCGACGCGCTTCCTACCGATCAGTACGCCTGCAACCTGACGTGGACCTCGCCCGCCGTACACGACCTGCTGCGGACCGGCTTTGATCGGAGTCCGATGTTCGCCGGACGGATCGAAGGACAGGGGCCGCGCTATTGCCCGTCTATCGAGGACAAGATCGACCGGTTTGCGAGTAAGGACGCGCACCAACTGTTCGTCGAACCCGAAGGGCGTGACACGCACGAGGTGTACGTCAACGGCTTCTCGACGAGTCTGCCCGAGGACGTTCAGACCAAAGCGCTTCGGCTGGTAGCGGGCTTCGAGAACGCGCACATTCTGCGACCGGGCTATGCCATCGAGTACGACTATTTCCCGCCGCACCAGCTGCGCTATACGCTCGAAGCCAAAGCGCTTTCGGGCCTCTACTGCGCGGGTCAGATCAACGGAACGACGGGGTACGAGGAGGCCGCCGCGCAGGGCTTGATGGCTGGAATCAACGCCGCGCGCTCGTTGGGTGGAGACGATGGGCTGGTCCTCGACCGCGCCCAGGCCTATATCGGCGTGCTGATCGACGACCTGGTCGCGAAGGGGACGGATGAGCCGTACCGCATGTTTACGAGCCGCGCCGAGCACCGGATGCTGCTGCGACAGGACAACGCCGACACGCGCCTGACACCATTGGGCTACGAACTGGGCATCGCCACGACTGAGCGAATGGAGCGGATGCAGTCGCGCCGAGACGCATTGGCTCGAACTCTCGACAACCTGCGTGCGACGGCGCTCTCGCCTGATCAAGTAAACGCCTACCTCGCGTCGGTCGACACGGCGCTTATCACGCAGCCCAAACGAGCCGCCGAACTCGCACTCCGCCCGCAGGTCAACGTGGGCGATTTGCTACGTGCGGCGGGCGTTCACGAGGAGTTGGTAGCTGATGCCCCCGGTCTCGAACCCATCGACCAACTGGCCGAGATCGAGATCAAGTATGCGGGCTACGTCGAGCGCGAAGAGGAAAACGTCGCCCGGATGCGGTCGCTCGAATCGCTTCGGATCCCAGACGATTATGCGTTTGAGTCGGTCAACGCCATCTCGATCGAAGCCCGCCAGAAGCTGAGCCGCATCCGGCCGCAAACGCTCGGTCAGGCGTCTCGCATCAGCGGCGTCAGTCCGTCGGACGTGCAGGCGTTGATGGTGCTGCTGCGCCGGTCGCACAAAGTAGCAGCGTAGCACACTACCATCGCGAGGATTGCTTAGGATTCCTTACAGCCGGCCTCGTAGGCCGCTGCCGGGTTGTTGATGTCGACCTGGACGTTGGCGTAGGAGCAGGTGACGTTTCCGGCGTCGCACTGGGCGCCGTAGGAGCCGTCGATGCGGAGCGTTGTGGCTTGCGTAGAGAGGTTGGTTTGCGAGATCGTGCGGAAGCCGTTGTAGCTGACTTCGCAGCCCAGGCCGTTGAGCGTGCCGGTGATACGGCTATCGGTCGAGACGTTTGTCGCACTGAACGAGTTGGTGCCGCTGATCGTGAGCGGACCGGTCATCTCATTGCAGTTGTTGAACGTCAACGGAATCGAGTAGCCCGAGCCGCTGATGGTGGCCTGCGTGTAACTGACGTTTCCGCCTTGGGGACAGTCCGCCGTCGGCATCGACTTGCCGGATCCACCCTGCAGGGCGGACGTGACGCCGACCTGGGCGCCGGACTGAACGGCAGCCGTAGCCCGAGCCGCCTGGCCTTGCGAGGTAGAGGGCGCATCATCGTCGTTACTGTCGCAGGCGACGAGTAGACAAGCGATAAGCAGGAGTACGAGAGTGTTGAGGAGGCGCATGACAGGAAGGGTTTGCGTGTGAAAGCAAGTTGCCCGACGATTATCACGCGCGCTATCCCCTGAATCGGGTATTTTCCCCTATGACCGATCCGATTTCCGTTCTCCGACGCGGCCTCGACACGCTGGCTATCGACCTGCCGGGCGCTGCTGTCCACACGCTCGCCG
>CAXBBB010000603.1:0-2288 GCA_963973615.1 uncultured Rhodothermales bacterium
CTTCTCGAGGACATACTGATGCCACTGCTCTTCGGCATAGCGGTCCCGCTCATCAACAAATCGGTCGATCCAATCCAACTGTTCACCGAAATCGGAAGGTTCTCTGATGATGGGGCAGTCGATCAGCGGATCGAGATCTTTTCTGCCAGACCACAATGCCAGGTCGGCCCGCCCCCCGCGATAGAGAACAAGCGATACGTCGCCCCATCCGGTACAGCGAATCCCGAATGACCACGGAACCGCTACGCTAGAACGCTCCACATACAACCTCTTCGGCCACTCACTGACGGCTTCGTCAGTCCAGGTGATCTGTCCGACGACAAGCCCAGAGCGGTTGACCCATCCAGTGAGGCGTTGCTTCAGCAGAAGCACCATCTGATCCAAATCGATTGACATCGGATTGAAATCGGACATCACTCAGAACGCCGTAAGACGCGTGCCAACGTCTCCCCATGCAGGCGATGCCCGCCGACGTAATCAACCTTTTCGTAGGGCAAAGCGGCCTCCCTCAACCGCGTTTCCAGCGCAGCGATGCGGTCGGGTGTAGCGAAGTAATCGCTATCGCCGATGACCAGGGTCAAAGCTGGTAATCGGGCACGGTGGCTGTGCAGATCAAGGTCGTGCGGGATATCGCCGCCCCATACGACGACGCGGTCGACCCGGGTGCTGCCCAGTGCCGCCCAGCGCGTGGCCGTCGCCGCGCCCTGCGAAAACCCCAGAACGGTCAGATGGACGTGAGGACGGCGCGATCCGATTTCTTCGCGTACCAGCGCGTCGAGGTAGCCCAGTTGATCGCGGACTTCGTGTGCCTTGTCCTCGCGCGTCATCCACGAAGCACCGACGCGTTGATAGCCATCGTCGAGGTAAAAACGCGACAGAGCTTCGGGGACGATCACGCGCAGGCCCGCCCCGGCAAGCGCGCGGAAGTGGCGAGCGAAGTAGCGCGCCTGCTGTCCGTAGCCGTGCAGTGCCACGACGACGCGAGAAGCCGTCGGCGATCCCAGCGCGAAGTACCGCGCTGTCCGCCGAACCGTCAGGTGATGCTGGTGGGTCGCGTCGAGCGGGTCGGACGTGCGGGGATCATCGGAAGCAGGTTCGTCAGCCATCGGCCGAGAGGACGCGTTGCGCTTCGCCACGCATCCGGTTGTAAACGGCGCGCAGTCCGCGCGTACGCTGCATGCCGAGCATCTTGTCGAGTCCGAGTGCGTGCAGAGCGTCAGCCGGAGCCCCAGCGATTTCATCGGCCGTCGCGCCGTCGAACGACTGGACGAGGATGCTGGTAAATCCCCTCGCCGTCGGCGACTCGCGCGGAACGTCGGCGACCAGGTGCGCACGGTCGCCGCGCTTGTCGACCATCAAGAAGACGGGCGACTGGCACTCGTGCACCATGTTCAGACCGGCGTCGCGCAGAACCGCGTAGTCGGGCGGAAGGTCGGGCAGTTCATCGGAGTAGTCGAGTAGCAGTTCGAGCCGATCCGTCCCGTCAACGCTCTGAAAGAGTTCTACGATGTCGTCGAAGCGAGTGCTCATCGGTCGCGCGGCGTTCCGGGCGTCGCTCCCCGCGCAATCGGTACGGAGACCAAGTTGCCCCACTCGCTCCAGCTTCCGTCGTAGTTCTTGACCTTGTCGTAGCCCAGCAGGTATTTGAGCGCGAACCACGTATGGCTGCTCCGCTCCCCGATACGGCAGTACACGATGGCATTCTGATCGGGCCCGAAGCCGGCATCGGCGTACAGTGCTTGAAGTTCAGCAGCCGATTTGAACGTACCGTCTTCGTTAACCGCCTTGCTCCACGGCACGTTGTGTGCTCCCGGCACGTGCCCGCCACGCATCGCACCTTCTTGCGGGTACTCGGGCATGTGCGTCAGTTCACCTGCATACTCGGCGGGCGAGCGCACGTCGACCATCGGACGCTTGGTCTCAATCGCAATCATCACCTCGTCACGGAATGCGCGAACAGACAGGTCGGCGGCGTGCGCTTCGTACGTGCCGCGCGGAAACAGCGGACGGTCCTTGGTCAGCGGGCGCTCTTCGGCGATCCACTTGGCGCGACCGCCGTCCATGATTTTGAGCTTGCTCTCATCGTGTCCATAGAGGCGGAAGACCCACAGCGCGTAGCAGGCCCACCAGTTGCTCTTGTCGCCGTAGAAGACGACCGTCGTATCGCTCGAAATGCCACGTGCCGCGCACAGTCGAGCAAATGCATCCGGGCCGACGTAATCGCGAACGACCTGGCTCTGTAGATCGTTGACCCAGTCGAGCTTGACGTCGCCAGCTAGGTGCCCGGT
>CAXBBB010000604.1:0-2281 GCA_963973615.1 uncultured Rhodothermales bacterium
CGCGCATCTCGTCCAGCTTCTCGATGTTGCGGTGAGGATCCAGCGCGCGCATCTTGACGCGTGCGTCGGCCAGGCCGAAGTATGGGACACGGTCTTTCATCGGCGCCTCTCGGTTGGCCGCTGGTCGCTCGGCGGATCGTGCGGGCCGGTGCGACGCGGGCGGTCTGCGTTGCCGCCAGGCGCCGCCTTGGCCGTGGCGTCGGCGTAGCACCGGTCGAGCAGCTTCGTGAGGCTCGTCACCTCGGGCGTGTCGATGCCCAGCGTATCGCCCAGGAAGACAGCCCGGATGCGGGCGTACCACTGCTTCTTCTGCGCGAGCGCCTCGCTGATCGTGGCACCCTCGAAGCCCTGACGGATCTGCGTCTCGAAACCACGCTTGTTCAACGCGATGATGTAATTCTTGCTGCCTGCGACGGTGAGCGCCTTCTCGCGCTGATCGCCTTTGAGTTCGTCCAGTTCGGCCCAGACGGTGACCTGCATCGCCTCCAGGAAGCCCTCTTCTCCCTCTGGGAACGAGAGGCCGGTGCGCGTGGCGTCGGCCTTGACGGTCTCCCAGAAGCGCGGCTTCCGCTGATCCTTGTCGACGAGCTTTCGCGGCTTGGCCGGTTCGCTCTTGAAGCCGGGGCGGTCTTTGGGCTGCTCATCATCTGGGGCGACGTCAGCCGCGTCGGATGGCTCGCCGATGTCTTCCGCTTCGTACTCCGCCTCACCGTTTGCCTGAGCCTCCTTCTCGCGCTCGACTCGGATCCGCTCGGTGACGAGGGCGACTAGCTTGGCACCATCCTCTTCGGTGCGGCATTTGCGCGCTCTGGCCACGACGGTCTCGATGTTCGCGACCGAGAACAGGCGCTTCGGCATCATGCCAGCGACGTGCTCGGCCAGCTTGTCGACGCGGTCGGGCGTAAGAGCGCCCGGGTCCGGCTCGTCAACCACTACTGCGTCGACGATCTCGGTACGCTCGCGGCTTCGCTGGGTACGATTTGACTCCCTTCTGGTACGCTGCTGCCTCTGAGGTTCGCGCTGATCTGACCTGCCGAGCACTTCGGCCGGGAGGTCCTCGATGTCCTGCGTGAACAGATCGCTCGCCGCCGTCACCGTCAGGACCGCGTCGACGAGCGCGCGCTTCTTGCCGATCTTCAGCACCGTGTTGTACACGTCGGCCAGATCGTAGCCGGTCACGTTCTTACCATAGCGCACACGGTACTTCTTCTCCATCGTCGAGCAGCTGCCGACGCCCGAGCCTCGCGGTGGCCGTCCTCGAGCACGATCGGCTGTATGCCCTCGTACGTCGGCGCGAGCCGGAACGTGAGGCAGAGCTTTTCCGCTCCGGCTTTGAGCAGGGCGGGCTTCGGCCCACATCCGGGGATGCGGCCGTAGTGCTCGCCGTCGTGCATGACGGCGCTCATCATCTCCTGGATGAGCCGGACCTGGCTGGTGATCTCGCTGGTCGTGAGCGCGTGGCTCGTGGCCTGCAAGTGCTGGTCGTGCGGCTCGCCGTCGACGACGAGTTGAAGGGCTTGAGTTTGGGTCGCTTCCATCACGCCACCTCCGCAGGTTGCGCGGCCTCAACGCCGTCGAACGCGTCGTACTGCGACGGGTCACGAGGCGCGCGCTTGCCCTCGATGAAGGATCGCGCGTGGTTTTTAAGCGTCTCAAACGCCCCTTCCGTGCCTGCCTGTTGCTCTTCGAGCGTGCCGACGAAGGTCGCTGGCGTTTTGATCTGCACCAGCTCCACGAATTGGTTTGTGAGCACGTCGAGTGTGACGCTGACGCGGATTCCACCGAAGCTGGTAAAAACGACCTGCTTGACGTAGAACTCGTCGAACTCGATTTCGAGCAGGTCAAGCATGAGCGGCGCGATCTCGCGATAGCTGCTGGCAAACGCTGGATCAATGGATGACCTGGTCTTGACGAGACGCTCGTTCGGTCCATCGGTGTAATGCACCTCCGTCCTTTGCTTGCCGTCTTCGCTCTCGGCGTGGATGATCTTGGTGATGTTCATAGCTGAATGGCTTTAGGGCGCTCGGTCGTCTGCTTGCGTCCTGGTGATGGAGGGGCCGCAGTTCGGGCCGGTTGGATCGCGCCACGATCGCGGCACCGATTGGCCAGCAGTTCGGCGTAGCGGTCGGCGGCGCGCTGCGCCTCGATGCGTCGCAGCACGCGGCGGGTGAACAGTTCGCGCTCGATCACACCGCCAGAGGCGCGCTCGACCTCGTCGCGCTTCTCGGGCGTCGTGGGCTTCGTGTCGAGCAGTCGGCGTAGCGTCTGGTGGAGCTTCCAC
>CAXBBB010000605.1:0-2281 GCA_963973615.1 uncultured Rhodothermales bacterium
GGTCGTTTCCACATCAGTGGGCCGAATGACCGGGATGCCGAGTACGTCGGCTTGCAGTTGCATCAACAGGTCGTTGGCCGAAGCACCGCCGTCGACGCGGAGTTCGGCGAGCGGGTGGCCCGTATCGTGATCGATGGCGTCGACTACATCGGCGACCTGCAATGCGATCGCTTCTAACGCAGCGCGGGCGATGTGCGCTGCTGTCGTCCCGCGTGTCAGGCCGACGAGCGTACCGCGCGCATCAGCGTCCCAGTGCGGAGCGCCCAGACCGGCGAATGCGGGCACAAACACGACATCGCCACTGTCCGCAACGGATGCGGCCAACGCTTCAACTTCGGATGCCGAGCGGATCAGCCCCAGCCCGTCCCGCAGCCACTGCACCGCGGCCCCGGCGACAAACACGCTGCCCTCGAGCGCATAGTCAGCGGGAGCGTCACCCAGCCGCCACGCCAACGTCGAGAGCAACCCGTGATCCGACCGCGCCACGTCTGCGCCGGTGTGAGCGACTAAGAAGCAGCCCGTGCCGTAGGTGCACTTCGCCCTTCCGGGCTGGACGCAGCGCTGACCGAACGTCGCCGCGTGCTGATCTCCGGCGACTCCGGCGATTGAAATCGGATGCGCAAATAGGTCGGGATGTGTGTGGCCGACGTGCTCCGATGACGAGACGACGCGCGGCAGCAGCGAATGCGGGATACCGAACAGGGCGAGCAACTCCTCGTCCCACTGCATCGTGTGGAGGTTGAAGAGCAGCGTCCGGCTCGCATTGGTGACGTCGATGACGTGGAGCGCGCCCCGGTCGGCCCGGCCTCCGGTGAGATTCCAGACGAGCCAACTGTCGACGGTGCCAAACGCCAGATCCCCGCGCTCTGCCCGCTTGCGCGCGCCAGTTACGTATTCAAGCAGCCACGCCAGTTTGGTCGCTGAGAAATACGGGTCGAGCACCAACCCCGTCCGCTCTCGCACCATCGCCTCGTGTCCGTTGGCGCGCAGGCGTTCGCACATTGGAGCCGTCCGCCGATCTTGCCAGACGAGGGCACGATGTAGCGGCTCGCCCGTGGTGCGGTCCCACAGCAGCGTCGTCTCGCGCTGGTTCGTTATGCCGATGGCCGACACGTCGCGCGCGCCGATTCCGGCCCGAGCCATCGCCTCATGAGCGGCCCCAAGTTGGTCGGCCCACAGATCGGCGGGATCGTGCTCGACCCATCCGGCCTGCGGAAAGTGCTGCGCCAACTCGTCCTGCGCCGATGCGACCACGCGCCCATCAGCCGAATAGACGACGGCGCGCGACGATGTGGTGCCCTGGTCGAGCGCGAGAACGTGGGACATGGCGGGCGGCGGTTGGCTGAACGCAAGATCGCCTACCGTACCTGCTCACCGTTGCGCCAAATGAGGCTGCCCACGAGGCAATCTCCGCCCGTTCAACCCCGTCAGCTTTCCAAAAGCGCACAGGCTCCCACTCGAAACGCGGCGGTCATCCACCCAGATCGAGCCGCTCGGCTCCCCTGACGTTCTCGAACAGGCGGGCGTCGACGGGCCGATGGCTCGTTTCGATAATTGATACGTCACCTGTTGTTTCGAGCGTCACGGCGAATACGTCCGACTGGCGAGAGATGCCGCCGCTGCGCAGTTTGGAGTGCAGGTCGTGCTCGGTCATACGCACCTGTTTCAGCTGATTAAGGCGATGGCCCCTTCGAGCAGGTGCGCCTCGCCGCCCAGAATCGTGGTGACGAGAATGGCGCCGAGGGCGGCCGTCGTTGCGAAGTCGAAGCTGGACAGCTTGGAAAAGCTGCGCAGCCCTACCACGCGCGCCAGAACCAGCAACGCGAGGTAGATCCCGGCGCACGCAATCAGCAGCTAGCCAGTCAGTTCCAGCACGTCCCCTGCGACGTCCGTCACCACTAGACGGTCATCTTGGATCTCTGCCGCCCGGCTCGATCATGTAGCAACTGACCAGCCCGTCCGGGTAGTGCTCGACGGTCAACACGAACATCTGCTCCGGGTCATAATTGAAGATGACGTGCGACAGTCCGTCCGAGAGCAGCCCGAATTTGCACCGCTCGGTCACCTCCTGCGCCGACAGATAGTGGTGAGGTAGACCGTCGATGCGTTCGTCGGTGACGGCGTCGCGGACCACCTCCATCCACTGCTCGCAGTCGATGAGAAGCGTCCCCGGCCCTTTCTCCCGGTACGCGGCGCGCGCCTGCTCCGCGATCGAGTCCACCCTTTTGTGTACCTCCTGCATGAAGATGAGGTGGTAGGTCCAGCGCGGAACCGCCATGTC
>CAXBBB010000606.1:0-2279 GCA_963973615.1 uncultured Rhodothermales bacterium
AGGAGATCACCGGTGGGTTCAAGAGTCGGAGGGAGTAAGACTGATGGTTCCATACGGACCAAACGCTGGTCGCCGCTCTCGGTTTACCCAAATGGATGAGGCTCCGATCAATCGTCGCCCAACTGCTCTCGTACTTTCAAGTACATCCAATCGTCTCCTGATGCGCGTCACCTACCTCACCTACGAGTACCCTCCCCACATCTACGGCGGCGCAGGCGTTCACATCGACCACCTGAGCCGTGGGATGGCCGAGATCGCCGATACGGAAGTCGACGTGGTACACTTCGGCGAACCGGGCGAAAAGGTGCTGGGCAACCGGTTGGAATCGCGCGGGGCGCCTGCTATTCCGGGCCTTCCCCACCAGCGCCCCGAACACGGCAAGGTGATGGATACGCTGGGCCGAAACCTCCACATGGTCGGACTTGCCGAGCCGTCCGACATCGTCCACGGGCACACGTGGTACAGCCACCTGGCGGGCTGCATCGCCAAGCAGTTGTGGCAGGCCAAGCTCGTGCTGACGACGCACAGCCTCGAACCGCACCGCCCGTGGAAAGCCGAGCAGTTAGGGACGGGCTACAACGTGTCGTCGTGGATCGAGCGGACGGCGTATCAGAACGCCGACGGCATCATCGCCGTCAGCGAGCAGATGCGCCGCGACGTGATCGAGTTGTACGGCGTCGACGACCAGCGCATCGCCGTAATTCCCAACGGCATCGACCTGGACGAGTTTACCCTCCAGACCAACGAGGACCTGCTGCGCTCGCTCCACATCGACACGGACGCGCCCTACGTGCTGTTCGTCGGGCGGATCACGCGACAGAAAGGCATCGCGCACCTGTTGAAAGCCGCCGAGCAGTTGCCTCAGGGCACGCAACTCGTGCTCTGCGCCGGAGCGCCCGACACGCCTGAACTCGCCAGAGAAGTCGGGCAGGCGGTCGAGCGCTTGCAGGCCTCGGGCAGGCTGCGCGTGGTGTGGATCGCCGAGATGCTGCCGCGCATCCAGGTGGCGCGCATCTATGCCGGAGCCGCCGTGTTCTGCTGCCCATCCGTCTACGAGCCGTTCGGCATCATCAACCTGGAGGCGATGGCGAGTGGCGTACCCGTCGTCGGAAGTAGAGTAGGCGGCATACCCGAGGTCGTCGTCGAAGGCCAGACCGGACTGCTCGTCGACGTGCACCCCGACCCCGAAGCCGGGTTCGCGCCGCGCAATCCAGCCGAATTCGAGCGCGGACTGGCGGAAGCGATCACCTCGCTCCTCGCCGATCCCGACAGAGCCAGAGCGATGGGCGCAGCAGGCCGCGCACGCGTCGAAGAGCGGTTCTCCTGGACCGCCATCGCCCAACAGACGCACGCGTTCTACGAGCGGCTGATCGGCTGAATACGCCTGAGCCGCGCGGACCCGGACCGGATGCGCGTCGTTGCGGATCGTCCACCTAGACGACACGCATGGACCACACGAATATCCGCACCCTCGGCGATCTCAAAGCGTCGGGTTACCAGCCGCGCACGGTCAAGGACGAGATCCGAGCCAACCTGATCGCCGCCCTGGAGCGCGGCGACGACCTCTTCCCCGGCATCCTAGGCTACGAGCAGACGGTTCTGCCACAGATCGAACACGCCATCCTGGGCCGCCACGACTTCATCCTGCTCGGCCTGCGCGGACAAGCCAAAAGCCGACTGGTCCGCAGCCTGCCGCAGTTTCTGGACGAGTACGTCCCCATCGTCCCCGACAGCGATCTCAACGACGATCCGATGCAGCCCATCAGCAAGGCCGCACGCGACGCCGTCGCCCAGCATGGCGACGATCTGGAGATCGGCTGGTGGCACCGGAGTGAGCGCTACGGCGAGAAACTGGCGACGCCCGACACGAGCATCGCCGACCTCATCGGCGACATCGACCCGATCAAGGCGGCGCACAACCGGCTGACCTACGCCGACGAGGACGTGATCCACTTCGGTATTGTGCCGCGCACCAACCGGGGCATCTTCTGCATCAACGAGTTGCCCGATTTGCAGCCGCGCATCCAGGTCGGCCTGCTCAACATCATGGAGGAGCAGGACATCCAGATCCGAGGATTCAACATCCGCTTTCCGCTCGACGTGCTGATGGTGTTCACGGCCAACCCCGAGGACTACACCAACCGCGGCTCGATCATCACGCCGCTCAAAGACCGCATCGACAGCCAGATTCTGACACACTACCCGTCGACGGTCGACATCGGCGTGTCGATTACGGACCAGGAGGCGTGGCAGGATAGGGGCGGCGTGCGCGTTCGGAT
>CAXBBB010000607.1:0-2277 GCA_963973615.1 uncultured Rhodothermales bacterium
CGGACTTGCTGCGCATCCACCTGACGACCCACGACCCGACGACGCTCAACCGCCAGGGCGGCGACCGCGGAACGCAGTATCGCTCGGCCATCTTCTACCACAACGATGCGCAAAAACTCGCTGCCGAAGTCGTCACCACCGAGTTCGCGTCTGAGGAGATCTACGACGATCCCATCGTGACACAGATCGAACCGCTCGATACGTTTTACCCTGCCGAAGCATACCACCAGGGCTACTTCAAGAACAATCCGGCCCAACCGTACTGCGCCGCGGTGATCGCGCCCAAGGTGTCGAAGTTCAGAAAGAAGTATCGCGACCAACTCGTCGCGTGATCCCACTTCGTTCGCACGATCGCACCAATCCCACGCGGTGATTGGCGCGGCAGACTGGCCTGATACAGAAAGGGCGCCTCGACACGTTGTCGGGGCGCCCTTTGCATTCGAGCTAACGTAGTGTTAGACGCTCGATACGCGGTCTTTGATGGCGCCCTTGGCGTCGTTAGCCTGCGACCTGGCTTCATCGCCGACCTTCTGGGCCTCGGATTTGGCTGTGTCCTTCACCTCGTCCGACTGCTCGCGGAAGCTGGACTCGACCCGGTCGAAAACCTGCTTGGCCTGATCTCCCGCCGAACCGTCGGCGTTCCGAGCTTCTTCCTGGGCGTCGCTGGCTACCGTTTCGACGGCGTGCTTGGCTTCGCTCAGCGTCGACTCGGCGGCATCCTTGGCTTTGTTCATCAAGCTATCGCTAGCCTCCCCCATCAGGCGATTTTCCTGAGGCGTCGTCGGAAAGAGTCCTCCGATCAGGGCGCCCAGTCCGGCGGCGAGAGCACCGGCGGCGAGGGGGTTGTCCTCTACGAACTGCTCTATGCCACTCTTGGCGCGGTACATCTGGCGCTCGGCATCGTGTGCCAAGTGCTGCATGTGGTCGGTCGCCTGGTGCAGCGTGTCTTTGGCGTGATCCGAGACGTTTCCTGCTGCGTCTCTGGCCTGATCTGCCGCGCTTTGATCGCTGTTCTGCCGGTAGGCTACACCGGTCCGCATCGTCCGACCTTGCGGATAGGGCTGTTCGTAGTCGGCCGTTGTGCGGTACTGCGGTCCAGTCCGATATCCGGCGGCGGGGTATCCGCTGGCGTAGCCGTACGTGCGGCGGTACTCGCGGCGCTGACGGTCGTCATCCGATCCGTTGAAGATCAGATATCCGAGTGAGAGCCCGGCAATGAGGGAGGGAATGGGGTTGTCGCGGACGGTGTCGATCATGGAGCGTTTGGCGTTATTCACCAAGTGCCGCGGATCGAGCCGATCCTGCACCTGGTCGATGGTTTGGTGGACGGCGGACATCGCCTCGTGCTTGAGGTGCGACGGCGACAACCGGGCTTCGATCTGGTCGATCTTGCCGCTGATGTCGGCGCGCGTGCGGCGGATGTCCTGTTCGAGCGCGTCCGGGTTCTGGTCGGCGAGGTTGACTACACCGGGGCGTTCGGTCGCCTGTGTGCCCGTAATGGGATCGCGGCCTTGGGGCGCGTGCGGGGTAGCAAACGTGCTTGACGGCGTTCGGGGGCCGGTCGGCCTGTTGGTCGCGTTTGGGTCGTTGTAATGAGGGTCGTTCATAGGTGTGCAGAGGATGAGGCGCCCAGGTTGCCCGGGTCGCGAGTGACTTCGTTGGTCTCGGCCCGGACGAATGCCGCGTCGTTCGACAGCGTCCGCGAGGTGCGTTGAAGCGAGAAGTCGGTGTTCTTGAAATCGGAGAGTCCTGATTTGGCGATGATCGCGCCGACGACGAGCGTCAGCAGGCCGACGATGAGCAGGCCGAGCCAGGCGTATTCGTTGCCCAACTCCATGTCGCTCAGCAGAGCGCCGATGAGCGTGCCCAAGCCGACGAGCGTCACGACGAACCCGGCATAGGCGACAAATGCGCCCGCTGCGATCTTGGTGATGTGCGCGCCTGCTTTCTTGGCTTTGTCGGACGCTTCGGCTTTGGCGAGCGCGACTTCTTGCTGAACCAGGTGCTTGGTCTCTTCGCTCAGATCGCGAAACAGATCGCCGAGCGAGGGTTCAGCCGGGCGTGCAGGAGGCATTCCGGCAGGTGGCCTTTCGATCAGGATCGGCTCGGAGGGAGGAGGTAGTTCAGGCATTGCGCAGTGGGTCGTTTGAGATCGTGCTGCCTGACGTCATACCACCCGAAGCCGGTCGGTTCATCGTCGCGCGTTCATACGTTCCGCCCGAGTAGTCGCCGGTGAGTGCCCGGTCGGTCGGAGCGCCAGCCAGAGGAGCAGCGTAT
>CAXBBB010000608.1:0-2276 GCA_963973615.1 uncultured Rhodothermales bacterium
AGCCGATACGTCTCCGCGCAACAGTGGGCCTACGAGTTTGCGTGCGGTCTCGGCGGCGCCTTTTGTCCAACGAAACTGCTGCTGACGAAGCGCCGACATGTCGATGGGGAGTTCGGCGGAGACTTCGATCGCGTCTACGTAGCGCAGGCGCCAACCGGCAAGCTGGGCACGGTAGCTCAGGTCCAGATCTTCGGTCAGCGTGTCGTGGCTCCATCCGCCCGCCGCATCGATGCACGCGCGCCGCCACACGCCCGCTGTGCCGTTAAAGTTGAGCATCAGTCCCTTTTCGTCTCGCACGCGCTGTTCCAAGGCGAAGTGCGCGTCGAGCCCCATCGCTTGAACGCGTGTCAGCAGCGAGTAGTCGGGGTTGAGGTGTCCCCACCGAGCCTGCACGAGCCCCACGTCCGGCGCGTCGAATCCGGCGACAGCGCGCGTCAAGAAGTCCGCGTCGGGCACGAAATCGGCGTCGAAGATGGCGACCAATTCGGCGTCGCTCTGCTCCAATCCGTGGTGCAGCGCGCCGGCTTTGTACCCCTCCCGGTTGTCGCGACGAACGTGGGTAATCCGCAACCCCATCGCTCGCCACTGCGCAACGCTCCGCGCTACGACGGCGGACGTATCGTCGGTCGAGTCATCCAGCACCTGCACGTCAAACCGATCGCGCGGGTAGTCGAGTTGGGCGACGGCGTCGATCAGCCGGTCGGCGACGAAGGCCTCGTTATAGAGCGGCAGTTGGACCGTCACACGCGGCAGATCGGGCGTCATTCGCGGTCGCG
Source organism: uncultured Rhodothermales bacterium (assembly GCA_963973615.1). Classification (GTDB taxonomy): domain Bacteria; phylum Bacteroidota; class Rhodothermia; order Rhodothermales; family BA12; genus CAXBBB01. Next base: position 777 of record CAXBBB010000608.1, read on the forward strand.
AGGGCGGAACGCCGGGCTGCTGCTGCTCCATTCGGATGGCCTTGACCGACAGGATCAGCAGGTGGATCCCGAATACCAACAGCACGGCCATGCAAACCGCGTAGACGACAGCGGCGGCGGTGACGAGGTAGGGCAGCAAGGCCGTCATGCAAAAAGTGGTGGCGGACGGCTACGCTACGACCCCAACGACGCGCGAGCAAGCGCCGCACGGGGCTTTCGCACGACGTGCGCTGAATGTGACCGCGCTGTGAGAGATCGACTGGCGACGGTGTTTCGCTATCGTGCCTAGAACCGGCTAACGCGACGCGCATGTTGCAGCACTTCCTCGTTTCACCTCACCGCTATGAAGCCCGAAACCCTCATCCGCCAGCTTCGCACCGCTCAAACGCCCGACCTTTCGCGCAGACGTGGGATCGTGGGCCTGTCGATGGTCGGTGCGGCGGCGGGTGCCATCGTCACGCTGTACCAGACCGGCGTCATCCACCACCTGCCCGATTCGCCGCTGGACATTTTTGACTCCGACACAGTCGACGCGCCGACCTATGCCTACAAGCGAGGCAATGCCCCGGACGCTCCGGCGATGCTCGTCACCTACGGCATCACGGCGGGGCTCGCGTCGGCGGGCGGGAAAAACCGGGCCGAGCGGTATCCGTGGCTCCCGATTGCCCTGGCTGCCAAAACAGCGTTCGACTCCCTGTCGGCGCTCAAGTTGGCGCAGGAGGAGTGGAGTACGAACCAGAAGCTATGCGCCTACTGTCAGGCGGCGACAGTCGCGTCGATTGCATCGGCAGCACTCGCAATCCCCGAAGCGATTAAGGGCGTGCAGCGGTTGTTAGGGCGCTGAGTTAGGGCATCGGCGCGGTCGCGGCGGCGAAGAGGCGGTACCAATCGTCTGGGCTGAGCACTACATCGCGAACCTGGGCGGCAGCGCGAAGACGCTCGGCCGTAGTGGTGCCGACGACAGGCGTAATTCCAGCACGCGTCAGCCACGCCAGCGCAATCGCCTCCCGCGAGGCGTGGTAGTGCTCGGACAGTTCGGCGACAACGCCCGCGATGCGATGCGCCTTCTCGTTCGCGTCGTCCGGCGGCCAAGGGGCGAGCCCTTTTGCCAGCGGCGACCACGCCTGCAACTCGACACTCGCCGATTGCGCATCGGCACGCGCGTCTGATGCTCCAGTCCACGGCTGAGGTGCGTCGGCCCGGTTAGCCCACGTCACTTCGGACAGGACGCCCGGATGCAGCAGACTGACCTCGATCTGATGCGCTCGCCACGGCACATCGGCGACGGTTCGCAGCGCCTGAAAATGGGATGCCGGATAGTTGCTCACGCCGAACGCCGCTACCTTGCCCGACACGTAGAGCGACTGGAGCGCCTGAGCCGTCTCGGATGGGTGCGTCAGCGGATCGGGCCGATGGAGCAACAGCACGTCGATCTGCTCGATCTGCAATCGCCGCAAACTCGCCTCGACTGCCGCCATCACATACTCGGGCGACAGATCG
>CAXBBB010000609.1:0-2274 GCA_963973615.1 uncultured Rhodothermales bacterium
CCCTCGACGCCCAACTTGAACACGTCGGGCGTGACCAGATAGAGCCCCCAAAGCATCAGCGCGGCAATGACTCCTGCGACGGCTCCCTGCACCAATCCCTCAATCAGAAACGGACGGCGGACGAACGCGTCGGTCGCCCCAACCAGCTTCATCGTGCGGATGAGCAGCCGCCGCGCGTAGACCGTCAGCCGAATCGTGTTGCCGACCAGAAAGAGGGCGGCCAAGATCACCAGCGTGCCCAGCGTCAGCCCGATCAGCGAGACGAGCCGCAGGTTGGCCTGCACCTGAACGAGCAAATCCTCATCGAACGATGCATCGTCGACGTAGCGCCACGTTTCGAACTCGGATTGAAGGACCTTCAAACTATCGGCGTTGGCGTAGCGGCTCGCGACCGTAACGCGGATCGAAGCCGGAAGGAAGTCGCCCTCTTCGTAGAGCTGCGCGCCCTCGCCGAACTCTTCGACGAACGTCTGATATGCCTCTTCGGTAGACACGTACCGCACGTCAGCGACGCCAGGATAGCCCGCCACCCGAGCCGTCAGCACGCGCGCTTCGGCGTCGGTGATGGGGTCGAGAAACAGCTCGACCTCGCCAACGCGCTCCTGCAAGTAGCGCACGACGACCTGAAACTCGTACGCCAAAAACGAAAACACCCCCATCAGCACCAAGGCCACGACCAGCGCGCTCGTCGAGGCGAATGCTGCGAACGGAGCGCGCTTGAAGCCGGAGAGACCTTCGCGGACGGAGGAGGCAAGCGACATGGGACGGGGAATGCGGGGACCGACGAAAGATAGCCGAACCAACCGCCTCCACGCGACGCTGAACGGAATCCACCTTTCTGAGCAGCCCCTCGACCATTGTGAAGGTTCTATGGTTCAGAACTCGACTTCGTAGTTAGGTTACAGATCCCACCCTCGGGGGCCGATACCTATAGGATCCCTACCCCACCCCATGCCCCCTCGACCTACAGCACATCTCGCTGGCGGCTGCCGCTTTCTAGTGGCTGCCGTGTTGGCCTGCGCGGTTCTCCCAACGGTGGAGGCGTTTGGGCAACAGCAAGGAGGTATGCGCACGCCGCTCGTCAGGTCACTCGAAGCCCCCCTTCCCCTACCGACCCGGACGTTCGTGGGGGCTGATTATAACGGTAGTGGACAAAACTGGGCAGCCCTAGGTGATGATGAAGGTCGGGTATACATAGCCAACAACTCAGGGGTGCTGACCTTCGACGGAGAACACTGGCTGCCTGCCGTTCCCATGGACAACGGCGGTCTGGTTCGCACCCTCGCGCGGACGGCGTCAGGACGCCTGCTCGTCGGAGGGTCGAGTGAGATTGGAGAACTTATCCCCCGGGCTGGCCTGGCTCCGCTCTATCGCTCGCTCACGACTCAGCTTCCCGATTCCAATCAGCTGTTCGGTACCGTCTGGCGAGCCGTTCCGAGAGGCGACGACGTGGCGTTTGGCCTTGCCGACCGGTTCATCCTTCTGGACGGCGCAAGCGATTCCCTCCTGTTCTGGACGAAGCCTCACCCCTCGGCACGCGCCGTATCCATTCGCGACACCCTCTTCCTGGTGTCGCCTCAGGAGCAGGATCCGATTTGGGAGTTTCGCGAGGGACGCGTTCGCGAGGTAACCTCACGACTTGGACGTCTGCTCCAGCGCTCAGGTGGAGGCTATACCGCCCGCATAGGGACCACCGATTACGTCCTGGGCGACGACTCCCTCTACGCCGTCACGCCGGGTTCGATAACCGCCCTCGGCGCGTTTGAGGCCGACGAGATCACCGCTTCGTGGCCCTACGCCATAACTGCGTCGCCTGGAGGAGCGCTCGTCATCGCGACGGTGGAGGGCGGAGCGTTCGTCATCGATGCATCGACAGGCCGCACGCTTCGGCGCATCACTCGCGCCTCGGGACTTCCCGAAGACGTAACGCAGTGCGCCTACGTCGATCCGGCTGGCGGACTGTGGCTGTGTCACGACATAGGCGTCACGCGCGTTCAGCTACTCGCCCCGCTACGCACCTACGCGCATCCGGACCTGCCGATCTCGGTCAACGATGCCCTTCTGCTCGGCGACACCGTCCACACGCTAAACGTGGCAGGGTACGCCAGCTTCTCCGTCACACCCGACGGCATCGCCTTGCACGATCGGTTCAAACTGCTTGACGGTCGCCACCTGCTCGCCACTCCCTATGGGCTGCTCGCCGGCCACTACGAAGGGATACAGCCGCTGTCGGGTGGGAGGAGCGATTCCATCGCGTTGCGCGCCGGATCGACT
>CAXBBB010000610.1:0-2269 GCA_963973615.1 uncultured Rhodothermales bacterium
GAGGGAGCCAACGTCGACTTTGCGGTCGTCGGCTTTCCTCATGCGCCGGTCAAGGTGTTCACGACGCGGCCTGACACGCTGTTCGGCGCGACGTACATGGTGTTGGCTCCGGATCACCCGCTCACGGCTAAGATCACGACCAAAGAGCAGCGCGACGAAGTCGAGGCGTACGTCGCAAAGGCCAAGAACAAAACGGATCGCGAGCGGCAGGAGAACCGTGAGAAGACGGGCGTCTTTACGGGTGCGTTGGCCTACAACCCGATCAACGACAAGCTCATCCCCGTCTGGATCTCGGACTACGTACTGGCGAGCTACGGGACCGGCGCGATCATGGCCGTCCCCGCGCACGATCAGCGCGACTTCGACTTTGCGACGCAGTTTGGCCTTCCTATCGTCGAAGTCGTCAGCGGCGGCGAGAAAGACGACGAAGGCAACCTGACCGCAGCGTTTACCGGTGAGGGCACGTACGTCAACTCGCACTACGGCGGAGGGCAGCGGGTGTCGGTCAAGCCGTTTGGACTGGACGGGATGGACAACATCGCCGAGGCCAAAGAGAAGACGATGGCATGGCTCGAAAAGCAGGGCGTCGGTCGCCGCGAGACGACGTACCGACTGCGCGACTGGATTTTCGCTCGCCAGCGCTATTGGGGCGAACCGTTTCCTATCGGCTGGGTCGACGGTGAGCCACACGCGATTCCCGAGTCCGATCTGCCCGTCGAACTTCCGCCTATGGACGACTTCAAACCGTCTGGCACGTACGAGGGACCGTTGAGCAAAGCGGCCGACTGGCTCGACACTACTATCGACGGACAGCCCGCGCGCCGCGACACGAACACGATGCCGCAGTGGGCCGGATCGTCGTGGTATTACCTGCGCTACATCGACCCGCACAACGACGAGCAACTCGTCGATCCGGAAAAGGAGAAGTACTGGATGCCGGTCGACCTCTACGTCGGCGGGACCGAGCACGCCGTGCTGCACCTGCTCTACGCGCGCTTCTGGCACAAAGTCTTGTTCGACATCGGCGTTGTGAGCACGCCTGAGCCGTTTGGTAGGCTCGTCCATCAGGGCATGATCCTGGGCGAGAACAACGAGAAGATGTCTAAGAGCCGAGGCAACGTTGTCAACCCCGACGACGTGGTGCGCGATTATGGCGCTGACAGCCTGCGGCTCTACGAGATGTTTATGGGACCGCTCGAACAGACCAAGCCGTGGAATATGCGCGGCGTCGACGGCGTTCATCGTTTCCTCAACCGCGCGTGGCGCCTGCTGACGGACGACGAAGGTCAGATCGCCGTCTCCGATTCTGAGCCGACGGCTGACGAGTTGCGCACGCTCCACCAGTGCATCCAGAAAGTCACCGACGACATCGAAGGCCTGCGCTTCAATACGGCGATCTCTGCGATGATGGAGTTCGTCAACGCCGCCAACAAATGGGACGCCATGCCGCGCTTGGTCGCTCAGCCGTTTGTGCTGCTGCTTTCGCCGTTCGCACCGCACCTAGCCGAAGAGTTGTGGCGGATGCTCGGCCATGACGACAGCCTGGCCTACGCAGACTGGCCCGAGTTGGACGAATCACTGCTCGTCGAGGACACGATTACGCTCGCCGTTCAGATCAACGGCAAGGCGCGTGCGACCATCGATGTATCGCCGGACGCGAGCAAGGAGGTCGTACTGGAGGCTGCCAAAGCCGAAGAAAACATTCAGCGTCACCTCGAAGGCAAAACCGTGCGGAAGGAGATCTACGTCCCCGGCCGCATCGTCAACATCGTCGCCAACTAGTGTTCAGTTAGAGCTATCACGTTAGGTTAGCTCCTCATCTACTTCCCCGTCATCCCCGACTTGATCGGGGATCCATCACGGCGTAGCTGGTTTCTGGATTCCCACCTGCGCGGGAATGACGGAAGTAGGAAATGGGACGCCCCCTTTTTGTCGCTTGACGCTGCACTAGTACTGTCGTTTGACTAAACCCTGCGACGTTGCGTGCAATAGCATTGAGGGGTTTAGTCGGTGCTAGCGTCGAAGTAGGGGCGGTATTCGCTACAGATCCTCTCTGCGTATTGGAGAGTGTTTGAGCCGTTTGGCTACTCTCATGGCGGTTGTGGCTTTCTGCTTTCGCAGGGAGGAGGAGCAGTGAGACGGAGTAACCTGGTAGATCGAACGTGCCGTTTTGCTGAGCGCGGGGCAGCGAATCGAACTAGGACAGTGAGCTACAAACGAAAAGCGGCGCACCTCGTGAGAGATGCGCCGCTTGGCGGTTTTACAACCT
>CAXBBB010000611.1:0-2264 GCA_963973615.1 uncultured Rhodothermales bacterium
CATCCGCGCGTGCGTCAGTTTCCGCGTTACGTGCCGCTCGCCGTCACCGTCATGGCGGCGCACTTGGCGCTGCTGCGGCAGAAAGTCGAGACGTACGTCCACGTGATGGCGAACGGCGGCTACCGCTCTCCGGCGCATCAGGGCTTCCGTCAGAACGAAGCGCACGCCTGGGGAACGGCCGTCGATCTCTACCGCATCGGCGATGACTTCCTCGACTCGTCCGAAACGCTCAACCGCTACCGCGACGCCATTCAAAAGACGCTGCCGGGCATCACGGTCCGTCCGCCGTCACCCAACGACGACCACCTCCACCTGACGCTGGGCCGCATCGCGCTGGTCCCACCGTCCGCCGCCGTACCTGACCTGTGAGTATTCCTATTGCACCCCTGGCGCCCGACGCGCCAACCGATAAACACATCCGGCCGATCGGGCCGCTGGACGCGGTCAATAAGCTGGGCGTCGGCAAGCCGCGGCGTTCGCTGTCCGGTCTGGGCATGGCCGCTATCGGCCTGGAAGCCGAGTTTGAGTTGGTCGTCAACGGGCGCAAGTGTCGCCCCGAAGATGTGTTCGGCGATCCGCGCGCCTTTCTAGGATCGGATCTCGTTCATCGCGAGGGCACGTCGTACCACCTGCCGGGGGGAGCCGCCGTCTATTTCGACACGGGTGTCATCGAAGTAGCGACGCCGCCGGTCGAGGTCGAATATCGCTGTGCCGAGCGCGCCGGTCGGATCTTGTGGGAAGGCATCGCTGACTTGCGTAGCGGACTGGACGATTGGGAGCGCAAGACGGGCAACACGGCTAAGCTGGTCGGCTTCTCAGCGCACTACAACCTGTCGTTCGAGCAGTCGAGCAGCGGGACGGTGGAGGAACTGGCGTGGTTGCTCGTTCACATTCTACCGGCGCCCGTCATGCTCGTCGCGTCCAACCGCAAGAGCACCGGGGTTGGCGTTCGGCCGCGTGGCAATAGGGTCGAGTTGACTGTCGACTTCTCGCCCTCGCCTGCGCTGTCGATAGCGACGACGGCGCTCGTCACCGGCATCGCGCGCGCGGTTATGAACTGGCCGTCCTACGCCGAAGCGATTCTCGCGGAGAACGACGTGCCCATCATCGACGGTCTAAAGCCCAAGCCGCACACGTCGCGCAAAGGCTGGCTCGCGCACGCTACCTCTTATTCGGACGGCAACCCCTTCGACTCGCACCCGAACGAGACTAAGTGGCGCATCCAGACACCGTCCGGTCCACAGCCGGTTAGTCTGCGCGAGGCGGCTCGGCAGATGTTCGAGGCGTTCTTGACTCCAATTCGTGAGATCGCCGGGCCGTTCACGACGCGCTTGCTGACGGGCATCATGACTGGTGAAACGTCCGCCCTGCTTGACCTCGACGACCGCCCCGCTGCCTACGAAGACGTCGGGCGCGCGTGCAAGTGGGAGAGCCTGTTCGCTCCGCGCACCATTCGTCGTTCGCGCTACGAGCAGGTCTTGGTGCATGCCCTGCGTGGCGACCGCTTGGTCATCGGCGGCGAAGAACTGCGCCCCGTCAAGCCGCTGGGCTGGGATGCCATCCGATTCCGCACGGCGCGTGGAAAGACCAAAGACGTAGCCCTCGACGATCTAGTGCCGCACTTGAGGTCGTGGCGTAAGAGCAGCAGGGTGTTGGGGCGATAGGCGCTAAAATCGAGCAAGACGGTTGGAGGTGGAGCCTCGTGTTGGATACGGAGAGCAGGCGACGGGCGCTTTCCCGTTGCTCGTGCGTTGGACGGAGCATGAAAACGACCGACATCATCGCCGAACTCTCGCAGGTGGCCGAGCACTTCGGCTTGCGCGTGAGGACCGAGCGCGGGCGCTTCAGAGGCGGTGCGTGCCGAGTCGCGGGCGAGAGCAGCATCGTGCTCAATCGCATGCATCCGCCCGAAGTCAACCTGGCCGTTCTTGCCGCAAGTCTGCGCGCATTCGACCTCGACGACGTGTACCTCCGCCCAACGACGCGTAAGGCGCTGGACGCCGAGTGGGACCGAATCGACGCGCTGTCCGCTCGAACCGAGCCTGCGTCGTGAGCGGCGATATGGACTCGGTTCGCGTCACGACGACGCTGCTGGGCACCGGAACGTCGACCGGCGTCCCGGTCATCGGCTGCCGCTGCGGCGTCTGTACGTCCGACGAGCCGCACGATGAGCGCTTGCGAACCAGCGCGCTGCTGACTGTCGATACGGACGAGGCGTCCGAACCGCTGCGCATCCTGATCGACGCCGGGCCGGATCTGAGGCG
>CAXBBB010000612.1:0-2263 GCA_963973615.1 uncultured Rhodothermales bacterium
TGTCTCGCCCGCCACGCCTGCGCTCGTAACGACCGGCACCATCACCCCAACTCGGCGACCGTAATTCCGGCTCCGCCCTGATCGACGGGCGCGTCGCCAAAGTCTTTCACGTCGGGTCGTCGGGCGAGCAGTTCGCGAACCATAATGCGGAGCGCTCCGGTGCCTTTACCGTGCAGGATTTCGACGCGGTTCAATCCGGCCATGATCGCCTCGTCCACAAACCGAAACGTCATCGCTTGGGCATCGTCGACGCGTTGCCCGCGTAGGTCGAGCGACATCGCCGCCGTGAGCGCGTTGAGCTTGCCCCCCGCCTCGGACGTTTTAACCTGCACTTTCTGCTCGCGCCGCCCGCCGACACGCCGCAAATCGGCCATCGGGACACGCATCTTGAGCGACCCGGACGAGACGAGCGCTTCTTTGCCTCTGAGTTCGAGCACATCGGCGACCGCGTTTCCCCCCGCAATGGTGACACGATCGCCGATCTGAATATCGAGCAGCGGGGACGTAGCGGCCGTCGGCTGAGGCGCAGGCGTACGAGCTTTGCGTTTGCGCTCGACTTTCTGCGCGCGTTGGGTGATGGTGTCGCTGACTTCCTCCAGCTTCTTACGCGCCTCACGTGTCGCCTCCTTCTCGGCACCCGCCTCTTTGATCTCGCGGATGGTGCGCTCGACGGCGCTGTTGGCGTCCTTGACGATGCGGTCGGCTTCGGCGAGGGCTTGTTTGCGCAGGTTCTCTCGCTCCTCGCGGATTTTACTGCGGCGCTCAGCATACTGCTTGCGCTCCGACTCCGCTTCTTGCTTGATACGTGCCACCTCGGCCTGCTCCGCTTCGAGTTTGCGCGTCCGCTCGGCCAGTTCGACCAGCAAATCCTCGACCGACGCCGCCTGTTCGCCGACCAACTCGCGCGCTCGCGCCACCAGATCGGCGTCCAGTCCTTCCCGACTCGCTATCTCAAACGCGAACGACGACCCCGGCACTCCCGTCGCCAATCGGTACGTCGGGCTGAGTACTTGATCGTCGAACAGCATCGCTCCGTTGACGACGCGGTCGGCGGCGTGGGCGAACACTTTGAGCGCGCCGATGTGCGTCGTCACAATGGCTCGGGCTCCGCGCTCGACCAGCCGCTCGATGACCGCTTGGGCCAACGCGCCGCCTTCAGCAGGATCGGTCCCCGTTCCGGCCTCGTCGAGCAGTGCCAGCGTCCGCTCGTCGGCGACGCGCATCAGGTGCTTGAGCGTCTTGACGTGCGAGGTGAACGTCGACAGGTCCTCGTCGACAGTTTGCTCATCGCCGATATCGACGACGACGCGTTTGAAAAAGGGCAGCGCACTTTCGTCACCGACCGGAAGCAGCAGACCACACGCCGCCATGACACTCATCAATCCGACCGTCTTGAGCGCGACCGATTTACCGCCCGCGTTCGGCCCCGTGATGACGAGCGCGCGTTCGTCGTCCGTCAGTTCCAGATCGAGCGGGACGACGGTGCGACCCTCTTCGTTCGCAAACCGCAACACCAGCAGCGGATGCCGCGCCTTGCGAATGCGGATGGCGCCGCCATCGGTCAACTCGAACGACCGCGCCTGCATCCGCCGCCCCAGCCGCGCTTTGGCGTGGAGCACGTCGAGCCGGACGAGGGCGCCCGACGTAGCCTTGATGTCTTCGAGCCTGGTCCGCGCATGGTCCGAAAGCCGCGTCAGAATGCGATGGATCTCACGCGCCGCCTCGCCCTCCAACTCGCGGACTTCGTTGTTCAAGCCGAGCACGGCCGTCGGCTCGATGTATACCGTTTGCCCCGTAGCGCTCGTGTCGTGGACGAAGCCTTCGACTTTGCGCTTCGCCTCGGCTCGAACGGGAATCACCAGCCGTCCGCCTCGTACTGTCGGCTGCTCGTCCGTCGACCAACCTTCGGACTGCGCCTCTTTGAGCGACTGCGCCAGCCGCTCACGCAGTCTCGCCTGCGCCTGCCGAATCGCCCGCCGCAACCTGGACAGTTCGGGCGTTGCATCGTCGCGCACCTCGCCATCGTCGCCGATCGCCCGCCCCAGTTCATCGCGCAACCCGGACAGGTCGACCATCCGCCGGGCGATGCCCCACAAGCCCGGCAATTCATCGCCGTTGCGGCTCAGAAAGCGCCGCGCCGTTTCCGCCGACGCGAGCATCCGCATCAGATCGTACAACTCTTCGGACGACGCCACACCCCCTTCGGGCGCGATGCGTGACACGACGTGTTTGGTGTCGGGGAACGCCGTAAGCGCCATCGGCT
>CAXBBB010000613.1:0-2255 GCA_963973615.1 uncultured Rhodothermales bacterium
TGCCCCAACCGGATGTAGCCCAGGCCGACGCTCGCCAGCGTCTTGAGCTTGCGCTTGATGCGCGGGACGGCGTCGAAGAGCAGCAGCGCGTCGTCGACCGTCATGTCGAGGACGTCGGCAATGTTGCGACCGTTGTAGCGCACCTGGAGCGTCTCGGCGTTGTAGCGCTTGCCCTTGCACGTGTCGCACGTCACGTACACGTCCGGCAGGAAGTTCATTTCGAGCTTAACGATGCCCGCGCCCTTGCACGTCTCGCACCGCCCGCCCTTGACGTTGAACGAGAAACGCCCCGGCTTGTAGCCGCGGATTTTGCTCTCGGGAAGCTGGGTGAAGAGGTCGCGCAGGTGCGTGAATAGGCCCGTGTAGGTGGCAGGGTTGCTTCGCGGCGTCCGCCCGATGGGCGACTGGTCGATGTCGATCACTTTGTCGACCAGGTCCAGCCCCTCGATGTCGGTGTGGGGGAGGGGCACGCGAAGCGCGTTGTGGTGGTGCGCGGCCAGCAGCGGGTAGAGCGTCTGGTTGATCAGGCTCGACTTGCCGCTGCCGCTGACTCCGGTGACCGCCGTGAATGTGCCTAGCGGAAGCGTGAGCGTATCGCCTTTGAGGTTGTGACCACGTGCTCCGGTGAGGACCAGAGCGTCGCCGTTGCCTTCGCTGCGCTTGGTCGGAATCGGGACGTGGCGCGTGCCGTCGAGGTAGGCGTTGGTCAAGCTGCCCTGTCCGTCCAGGTCGCGCAGGTCGCCCTGCGGTCCGGCTGCCGTGATGTGACCGCCCAACTCGCCCGCGCCCGGCCCCATGTCGACCACGTAGTCCGCCGCCTCGATCATCTCCCGGTCGTGCTCGACGACCAAGACCGAGTTGCCCAGATCGCGCAGGCTGCGGAGGCTGTCGATGAGCCGCGTGTTGTCGCGCGGATGCAGGCCGATAGAGGGTTCGTCGAGCACGTAGAGCACGCCGGTAAGCTGCGTGCCGATCTGCGTGGCGAGCCGGATGCGCTGGCTCTCGCCGCCCGACAGCGTCCGCGCGGGCCGGTCGAGGTTCAGATATTCCACGCCGACGCCCACCATGAAGTCTAGCCGCTCGCGAATCTCCTTGACGATGGGCCGGGCGATCGTGCGCTGGCGTTCGGTCAGTTCGTCGTCCGCTGCGTCCTCGTCCAGGTTCATCGCGTGGAAAAATGCCGCCAGCGCGCCCAGGTCCATCTGCACTAGATCGGCGATGGTCTTATCCGCGAATCGGTAGCTCAGCGCTTCGGGCTTCAACCGACCGCCGCCGCAGGTCGCACACGGCATCGGACGCATGAACGCCTCGGCCCACTTGCGCTGCGCCGGAGCCGACGTGTTGTCGAACGTGTGCTGGATGTGCCCATAGACGCCGCCGAAGCGGTGCTGGTACGTGACCTCGCGCCGCTTGTACGTGTAGACGATCTCGAACTGCTCGTCGCCCGCACCGTGCAGAATCACCTCCTTCTGTTTCTTGGTCAGCTTCTGAAACGGCGTCTGGAAGTCGAACCCGTACGCTTGAGCGACTGCCCCCAACTGCGAGAACACCCATACGTCGCGCGGCTGCCCTAGCGGAACGAGCGCGCCTTCGTCAATGGTCTTGCCTGGCTCGGGCACGACCAGGTCCAGGTCGATTTCGCGCTTGACGCCCAGCCCACCACACGTCGGGCACGCGCCGTACGGACTGTTGAACGAAAACGTATTGGGCGACGCCTCGGCATAGCTCAGCCCGCTTTCGGGATCGACTAGGTGGCGCGAGAACAGCACGTCGCGCGACTCGTCCGGTAAGTGGGCGATAACCGTCCCTTCGCCCATCCCCAACGCCGTGTCGACCGATTGGGCGACGCGCGTGCGGATGCCGTCTTTGATGACGAGCCGGTCCACGACGACTTCGATGTCGTGCGTCTTGTACCGGTCCAGCTTCATGCCCGCCTCGATCTCACGCAGCTCCCCATCGACGCGGACGCGCTCGTATCCCTGCTTGGCGACCTGCTCGAACAACTCGCGGTAGTGTCCCTTGCGCCCCTTGACGACCGGCGCGAGCAGGATCACCTTGGCGCCATCGCCCACGCCCAGGATGCCGTCGATGATCTCGTCGTCGCTCTGCTTGCGCATCGGTGCGCCGCTGACGTACGAATAGGCGGTTGCCGCGCGTGCGTACAGTAGGCGCAAGAAGTCGTAGATCTCCGTCACCGTGCCGACCGTCGAGCGCGGGTTGCGGCTCACGGTCTTCTGTTCGATTGAGATGACGGG
>CAXBBB010000614.1:0-2253 GCA_963973615.1 uncultured Rhodothermales bacterium
GAGGCGGGCACAACGATCTGCGCAGGGGAGACCACCGGTAACATCGTGAAGTCCATGAACGTCCGCATCCGTGAGGCTATGGCGATTCAGTTCTCTTTTCCTTCAGACGCTGTGTATGCCAGCCAAATCGAGACGGGCGCTCTCGTGTCGCTCCACCTGTCTCCGGCTCCCCAGACGATGGGGGACGCTACCGATCCTGTGTGGTCTGTGTTAGCGGTTCGGTAGCTCACGCGTTACATTGTCGTCCACATACTTCTTTTACCTCTCCACCTCGTGACTCATATTCGCCCTCTGGCACTCTCGCTCTGCCTCGTCGGAGCCGCTGTGCTTCTGTTCTCTGTTCGCTCCGAATCGCCGTCGATCTCCGCAAAGGACGTCAAGATGCCGCGCGTAGAGCGTAAGGCTGCGCGGAACGCCTACTTCAATAAGATTCTTCGCGACCCAGCGACCGGCAAGATTCCGGCGGGCATTCGCGTCGACGAACTGAGTCACGCCGCCGGACTGCCCCAGGCGGGCGGATTCGGCAAGATCGGATCGGCGGTCTCGTATGACTGGGAGAGCTACGGCCCGAACGACATCGGGGGACGCACGCGCGCTTTGGCCATCGACGCAGGTAACTCGGCTACCATCGTCGCGGGGGGCGTATCGGGCGGTATCTGGAAGTCGACGGACCGTGGCGCTACGTGGCGTAAGGTTTCGGATCCCGCTGATGCCATCGCGGTAACGAGTCTTGCGCAGGATCCACGCGCAGGACATCAGAATAAGTGGTACGCCGTTACAGGAGAGCGTGCAGGAAACTCAGCTAGCGCATTCGGTGCGTTCGGCACGAATGCCTCAAGCTATGGCTCCGGATTCTTCGTTTCTACTGATAACGCCGAAACGTGGACGCGTCGTTTCGATGCAGGAAATAACACGCGCTTCGATACCTTCTTTGACTATGGCGCGCGCGTCGCTGTCAGCCCAACTTCTGGGACGGTCTTTGTGTGTGCTAACGCTTTCGGCATCCTTCGCTCCAACGCCGATGTGACCGATTTTACGGCGGTCTTAGGCGGCGCCAACCAGCACTCGTATTGCGACGTGCAAGCCGGATCGGACGGTCGCATCGTCGCGGCCTTAGGTGCTGGCAACGCGCCGACGAATGTGCCGGGACTCTACCGCTCGACGGATGACGGTTCCAACTGGACGCGCATCGCGGCTACTACGCTGCCTTCCGACTTCAACCGACCCGTCATTGCCATTGCGCCTTCGAACCTCGACCGCGTCTACATGCTCGTCGTTACATCAAGCGGAGCGCCTGCGGTTTACGACGTGAACATGAGTACGAGCACGGCAGTCGACCGAACAAGCAGCCTGCCGAACTTTGGAGGCGATACGGGCACGCTCGATACTCAGGGCAACTACAATCTGACGCTCGCCGTCAAGCCGGACAACGAGAACTTCGTTGTCATCGGAGGCACCAACCTATACCGCACGTTTGACGGCTTCGCCACGCCGATCAGCAACCGTGGCAACTGGATCAACGGATACGCCAGCGGTGAGAATGACGGCTTCGCCCAGTATCGCAACGGTCACCCGGACCAGCACGTTGCAGTCTTCGATCCAAGCGATCCCAAGCGGATGTACCTCGGCAACGATGGCGGCATCCAGCGCGCCGACGACATCATGCTCTTTCGCAACACGTTCCCGTGGGTGAGCCTGAACAATCGGTACAACGTGACGCAGTTCTATCACGTCTCGATTCCGCCGGGAGCAGGTGAAATGGGTGCGTTTGGCGGCGCGCAGGACAATGGTACTCCGCTCATCGCCAACGGCACCGACCTCGCCTCACTCGGCGATATCTCGTCGGGAGATGGCGCGTACACGTATTGGGGCGGGACGTTCGTCTACACGTCGTCGCAGGGGGGGACGGTCAATAAGTTCAGCCTGAACGGAGACAATCTCCCCAATTCGTTCCAGGGCAGGGTTTCGCCAACCGGTGCTGACGAGCAGCAGTTCATCCATCCGTTCGACGTCGATCCGACGGACGACCGCACGATGTACTACCCCGACGGCGACTCGCTCTGGCGCAACACGTCTCTGCACGTGCCGAACGATGCCAACTGGGTCAAGCTCGCAACAGCGGCAACGCTCGACCGGGAAGAGGTGACGGCGGTCGCTGTTGCTCCATCCATGCCAAGTCGAGTGTACTACGGTCTCGCCGGTGACTTCGAGCCGCAGGTCGTACGCATCGACAATGCGAACACTGCTGCAACG
>CAXBBB010000615.1:0-2250 GCA_963973615.1 uncultured Rhodothermales bacterium
CCGACGCCGCGCGCCTGATCGCTGAAGGACGATTGGTCGCCTTCCCGACCGAGACGGTGTACGGTCTGGGCGCTCGGATGGACGATGCAGCCGTCGTAGCACGCATCTTCGAAGCCAAAGGGCGCCCGGCGAGCAACCCGCTGATCGCTCACGTCGCATCGGTCGACGCGGCGCGGGCGTTGTGCGCCGAGTGGACGCCCTCCGCCGATGCGCTGTCGCAGTTGTGGCCCGGCCCGCTGACGCTCGTCGTCCGCCGCGCGTCCGGCGTTCCGGATCATGCGACAGCCGGATTGGACACGCTGGGCGTCCGGGTGCCGTCGCACCCGCTGGCGCTGGAGATGCTGCGCGCCTGCGGTTTCCCCGTCGCAGCGCCGTCGGCCAACCGCTCGGGCCGCCCCTCGCCGACGACCGCGCACGCCGTGCTCGACGATCTGGCGGGACGCATTGACGCTGTTCTTCAGGGGCCGCAGTCGCAAACGGGATTGGAGTCGACCGTCGTGGACGTGTCCCAGGGCGAGGCTGTCGTCCTGCGCCCCGGTTCGGTCACCCTCGACGACCTGCGCGCCGCCTGGCCTGCCGCCCGCATGGGCCGACCGGACGACGCAACGGAACGCAGTCCCGGAACGCGCTTCCGCCACTACGCCCCCCACGCCCGTGTCCACATCGACGCACTGGGCGACGCCCCGCGCTGGTGGATCGGCATCGGCTCGCCCCACGACCCGAGCGCATTCGCCGTTGTTCACGCTCTTCCGGACGTAGAAACCTACGCCCGCGCGCTGTTCGCCTTTTTCCGAGAGGCCGATGCGGGCGGCGCCGCATCGATTACGTGCGCGTCGGTGGCGGCCGATGGCGTCGGCGTGGCGCTGATGGACCTGATCGAGCGGGCCGCGGAGGGCTGATGCGCCCCCACTCCGACTCCAGCCCCACCTACCCACCTCCCAACTGTCATCGCGAGAAGCGTAGCGACGTGGCGATCCGAGGACAACTCAGCCGCATGGGATTGCCACGTCGCTGCGCGTCGGTGACGCTGCGCTCCTCGCAATGACAGCGTTGAGGTGAAGTGCGGCGTTGGCGTGATGGCGGTACACCGGGCGACGACAGGAATGCCGCCCTCACCCGCGCGTGTGGACGGCTACCCAACGGGCTACGTTCGGTAACGCATTGCCCAAACGGACTAGAGCGTTGGCGCCCCACGGACGCGAGAACGCTTCGTGCAGTCCACGTCCCAGGCGCAGTCGGAGCGCGTAGCGGCGGTTCCAGTCGGACGTGTAGGCGGTTTCCAGATCGGCTTGGCTCAGATCGCCGTCGAGGTGAGCGGCGAGCAGCGGGGCAGCGACGGTCGCGCTGTGGAGCGCCATCGCCATGCCGTCGCCGCAGAAGGGCGTGATCATCGCCGCCGTGTCGCCGACCATCATCGTGCCCTGCTCGAACATGCCTTTGCGCCGAAACGACACTTGGGCGACGGCTTCGAAGCGGGGCACGACGCGCTCCATCCGGTCGAGCCGGGCGGACAGGTGCGGATTGGCGCGCATCGGCCCGTCGAGCATAGCATCGGGGGAGCCGCCAGCCGCTTTGAGTGCGCGTTCGTCCGAGATCCAGCAGACGTTGACGCGTCCGTTTTCGACGTGCGACATGCCGCAGTAGCCTCCGTCGAAGGCGTGCAGTTCGATCCAGTCGCCCACGTCGTCGCCCTCGAAGTGCGCTTTGAAGCCGACGAGCGGACTCGTCCGTCCGACGAACGCGCGCTCCATCGCGCCGTCGACGTTGGAGCGCTTGCCCCACGCTCCGACGACGGCATCGGCGCGGATGCTTCCGCCATTCCACGAGACGACGTGCTGATCGCCCTCCCGCTCGACCGACCGGACCGGAACGCCGTCGAGCGCCTCGCCACCTGCCTGCCGAACGGCCTCGAACAGAATCGGGTCGAGCAGGTAGCGGCTCAGCCCGAGCGCCTGGCCCGGCAAGTCGGTGTCCATGCGTGCGCCCGACGGTGCCGTCAGCGCGGCGCGGTGGATCGGCACGGCTCCGGCCGCTTTCACCTCATTCAACACACCCAACTGGTCGAATACGTCCTGCGCCTCGGGCGACAAGAACTCGCCGCACAACTTGTGGACCGGATAGCGCTTGCGTTCGAGGACGAGCACGTTCCGCCCCGTCCGCGACAGTAGCGTTCCCATCGCGCACCCCGCCAGCCCGCCGCCCACAACGACGACGTCGTACGCCTCACGAGATGGCGTCACCACCGCCGAC
>CAXBBB010000616.1:0-2239 GCA_963973615.1 uncultured Rhodothermales bacterium
AAGAACGACACCAATGCTTCGACGCGTCGCTGCTGATCGGGAGAGAAGTGCGGCAGATCGGTCGTCTGAGCCGACGAACCCAGCGCCGAGACGCCGTCACAGGCGCAGAGAAAGAGTAAAAGGAAGAGCGCTCGAAGCATCGACAGGCATAGTAATTACAACGGGATACGTCACATCAATATCCATACCTAACCGGTAGCACCCACTCCCGTTGTACCCATCGTATCGGCCAAGCACAGCCTCCTGTTAAACACGAGCACATGACGTGAACGCGGGAAACCTCTTCCTCTTTAATGGAGAAGTTCTAAACCGAAAGCTACAGCAGTTATGCTCAGTGCCCCACGCGGCGCAGGCGCGCTCAACTGAACAGCGCCTCGACAAACGCAACGCGGTCGAACACCTGCAAGTCGTTGATACCCTCTCCGACGCCGATGTACTTGACAGGAATCTTGAAGCCATTCGAGATGCCGATCACGACACCGCCCTTGGCCGTACCGTCGAGTTTGGTGAGCACCATGCCGGTTACCTCGACGCTCTTGGTAAATTCCTCGGCCTGCCGGACAGCGTTCATTCCGGTCGATCCGTCGAGTACGAGCAGGACTTCGTGGGGCGCTCCCTCAACCTGCCGGTCCATGACCCGCTTGATCTTGGACAACTCGTCCATCAGACCGCTCTTGTTGTGCAACCGGCCCGCCGTGTCGATGATCGCTACGTCGGCGCCTTTGGACTTGGCGGACGCTATCGTGTCGAAGGCTACGGCGGCGGGGTCGGCACCGTGTCCTTGCTTGATGATCGGCACACCCGCTCGCGTGGCCCAGATGTCGAGTTGTTCGGTAGCCGCCGCGCGGAACGTGTCGGCGGCTCCCAAGACGACGCTCTTTCCGGCCTGTTTGTAGCGATGGGCCATCTTTCCGATCGTCGTCGTTTTACCTACGCCGTTGACGCCGACGACCATAATGACGTGGGGGCTGTTGGGCAACGGCGCGTCGAAGTCACGCGGGCGCTCGGGGGCGTCTTCGAGCATCAGCCGGGCGATCTCGTCGCGCAGCAGTTCGTTGAAGTCTTCGGTCCCGGTATAGCGATCCGTCTTGACTCGGGCCTCGATACGACGGATGATTTCGACGGTCGTGTCGACGCCCAGGTCGGCGCCGACGAGGACTTCCTCGATCCGGTCGAGTACGTCGTCGTCGATGGTGTCACGCCCCCTCACCAGCAGGTCGATCTTACCGAAGAACGACGAGCGCGTCTTCTCCATCCCCTCGTTCAGCTTGGCCTGTTCTTGCTGACGGACCTCTTGCTGGGCGGGTGGAGCGGTAGGTTGTGGATTCTGCTTCTTGAATCGGTCGAAAAAGCCCATCGCGGCGCGGTATCAGTTCGTGTTGGAGCGCAAGTAACTACCGAATCGCCCAAACGTGCCTGCCAGCGGGCTTCACGAAACGGAGCCGTCGGGCAAGTCGGGCATTGGCACAGGCGGCCTGCGCATCGCCAGGATGAAGCGGTACAGGTATTCGCAGAAGGAGCCGACGAGCAGTACCAGCGCCGTCCATACCGCCCACTCGGTCGCCTGGGGTAGCCCCAGCAGCGCCAGCAAGACGGCGACGGTCATCGCGCCAACAGCCAACTTGCCACTCCACACGCTCGGCGGGACCGAACCGTGGCGCTTGGCGATCAGCACGCCGCCGCCGAAGATCAAGATGTCGCGTACCAATACGAGGACGATGAGCCACACCGGGAGGTTGGGTTCGGCAGGTCGGAACGCCAGCGCGCCGCCAATCACGACCGCTCCGAGTTTGTCTGCGAACGGATCAAGCACTTTGCCCCATTCGGACACCGTCCCCGTCCACCGCGCCACTTTGCCGTCGAAGAAATCCGTCGCCACACCAACGGCTACCAACGTCCACATCAGCAGCGGTTGGTCCGCCTCCCATGCCAGAAACGCAATCGGCACGACGAGCGCCATCCGTACTACGCTCAGGGCGTTGGCAAACGTCCAGAACCGGCCCAGTTCGGCCATCGTGTGCGGCGCAGGGGTAGCGGGAGGCGTAGACATGGACGGAGATTACGAACGCGTGAGCCGCTAGGTTAGGAGCAGCGGGGAAAACGTCTGACTATCGCGTGCCCATCTGCATTTCGATCTGGGCCAGATACGCCTGCACGCGCTGGTCCGACGGATCCGCCCGGGCTGCGCGCTGGAAGAGGCGTCGGCCTTCGGCTAGGTCGCCCCGCTGGACGGCGATCA
>CAXBBB010000617.1:0-2235 GCA_963973615.1 uncultured Rhodothermales bacterium
CCCGCAGACGCTGGCGGTCCCCTCCGTGAGGCCGCCGACTCGCTTCTCGATGCGCTCTCGGGTATCGAGATCGCGGGACAGGGCGCCGAGGTGTCCGAGGTTTCGGTAGCCGCTCCCGCACCGCCCGGACGCCCCCCACTGCTGCCCAGGTCCGAAGAGGCAGTTGCCCTGATGGGCCTGGCGGTCGACGCGATCTACGTCAACGAACGGGACGGCGAGTTCTATCCGGGCGTGCTGGCTGAGTTGCGCTCGGCACTCGCGCCGGCACTCGACCGTGCTGCGTGGACGTTCGCACGTGCTGCTGGTGCGCCGACACCCAAGCGCGCAAGCTGGATCGGCCGACGCCACCTCGAACCCGCCGCAGATGTCGTCGATCGCGGTCTGAGCACGTGCAGCGATGCCTTCGGCTTTCTGCTCCAGGTAACGCCCATCAACGCATCGGCGGCCTGGGAGGAGTTCCAGACCGGCGATCAGAAATCGGCACCAGAACTACTCTACCGCCCACTCACCTTCGACCCCGATGTCGTCCGGCGGCAACTGTTCGACCTTCCGCTCGAACACGTCGACGACCCCGTCGTGGCCGACCTGCTCCGCGAAAAGCGTGACGAGACGGCGGCCAAGATCCAACTCATTCTGAACATCGAGACGCCCTCGTTCCTGCCCGGCAGCATCGCGCTCTACGGCGCACCGGACGAGGACTTGCTCGCGCTCGCGCACCAGTTGATCGCGAGGCTTCCCGAAGCGCCGGTTCAGGGCGTCGAGCAAATAGGCGCGACGGTGTTCGCAGCCCACGCGCGTGCCGAGATCGAGCACTTACAGGCGCAGTGGGACGGCGTAGACGCGACGGTCGAGATCCGACACGACATGACGGGACGGCTGATGGTGTCGAGCGGGCAGCTTCTCGTAGGCGGACACGCGCTCATTCCTGCCGGGCGCGTGCGGGCGCTGCTGGCGCACGAAGTCGGCACCCACGTGCTGACGTTCTACAACGGCAAGGCACAGCCGCTCCACATCCTCCAGCACGGCACGGCGGACTATGAAGGCCTCCAGGAAGGCTTGGCCGTCCTGAGCGAGTGGCTCGTAGGTGGCCTGAACGCCGAGCGGTTCCGAACGCTCGCCGCGCGCGTCATCGGCGCCGACGCGCTGGCACGCGGCGCGGCGTTCCCCGAAACGGTGCGCCACATTGGCGAGGTAGCCGGTTTGGAGTCGCGCGCCGCGTTCGACGTTGCGCTGCGTTTGCACCGAGGGGGCGGGCTGACCAAAGACCTGATCTACCTGCGCGGTCTGCGCGACCTGCTCGCCCACCTCGGCGACGGCGGCGACTTCTGGCCTCTGCTCGCGGGGAAAATGGGCTTGCACCACCTCCCAGCGCTGGAGGCACTTACCGAGCGCGGCATCCTTCACGTGCCGCGCGTCCGCCCCCGCTGGTCCTCCGACCCAGAGGCGCTCGCACGCCTCGACCGTGCGCAGAAGGGATTGACCGTGCTGGACCTCGTCGTGGAGGCCTGACCTGCTTCCTTCCGCCGCTTTGGGCCTACTGAGATCAGTCTGAGTGAGCATAGCGGCTCGAACGGGCTGTTTTTTTGAGTACAATCCGCCACGCCAGAATGCGGACCGGAAGGTCTGTCGATTCTGTCTTGCAGCACCGACGCACCTCGTTTCTACTGGACAGCCGGTTATCTTGCTTCTTCGACTCCCTGTCCCTTCCCCTTCTCACATGAAGCACCTCCTCTCCTCCGCGCTCCTCGGCGCGGGACTCCTCGTGTCGGGCTGCTCCGGCTCGCAGCCGGATATGACCCCGATGATGGAAGCGCCGACTGCGCCCATGATGGCCGGTCCGACGCCGACACTCGATGCCAATCCCGAGTTGGCCTCGGGGTACATGAACACGATCACGGCGTCTGATCTCGCGGCGCACCTCTACTTTTTCGCCGACGACCTGCTCGAAGGCCGCGAAACGAGCGCACGTGGACAGAAAGTCGCCTCGCGCTACCTCGCCTCGCAGTATCGCAAGATGGGACTGACGGCCAAAGGCTCGATGATGGCCGACGACGGTCGCAACCTGGAGGCCTACCTCCAGCCGTTCCCCGTCTACGGACAGCGCCTCTCGCAGGCGACGCTCTCGGCCAGCATGACCAACGACGGCACGCCGATGACGATGGCCTCGACGTTCGCTCCCGGCGCGTCGGACGGCAACTCAATGCTCGCGTGGGGCGGCCAGCCGCAGTCCAGCGG
>CAXBBB010000618.1:0-2231 GCA_963973615.1 uncultured Rhodothermales bacterium
CGGTCGAACGGACTGGCTCGGGCGGATCGGCTCAAACACCGCCGCCTCATCCGGCCGCTTTTCGACCGCAAGCAGGCGCTCAGCGTCG
The DNA here is from genome assembly GCA_963973615.1 of uncultured Rhodothermales bacterium. Classification (GTDB taxonomy): domain Bacteria; phylum Bacteroidota; class Rhodothermia; order Rhodothermales; family BA12; genus CAXBBB01. The sequence goes on from CAXBBB010000618.1 coordinate 89, forward strand.
CGGCGGGCAGCATTCGGCTGCTCTACCGCATCGTCGACGTAGACCTGCTTCCGCCCGGTACGCACGTACAAGCTGCGTTCCTCCCGGGCAAGCGCTCGAACGCCGTACGTCGAAACCGCGTCCGGCGTGCCCTTCGCGAGGTCTACCGCGTGCATCGGCACGGTCTGGTAGACCTCGCCGTGCGTTCGGGCCTCGGGGTCACCGTGGGCATCCTGTTTCGTTCAACCGACGATAGCGAGACGTCTGCTGCTGTCGCCCGCGATTTGCCGCGCTCGCTCGACCGGTTGTGCGAACGTCTCGCCGATACCGTCGATGCGAGCAACACGCCCGACGAGGCTGCGTAGCGCACCCGTTACTCTCTCCCGCATTCTCTTCTGACGTGGATCGAAATACTGTCACCGCCACCGTCCTGATCACGCTGATCATCGTCGGGTGGATGTACTTCTTCTCGCCTCCGCCGCCCATTCCGCAAGGAAGCGAGCAGGCCGTCGAGGATTCGCTCTATGTCGATGAGCAGGAGGAAGCCCTTACCCCCACGCTTCGGGCGACCGATGACGAGGAGAGTGCCGTCGACTCGTCGTTCGCGTCGGCGACGCAAGGGCAAGAACAGATGGTCACGGTTGATCATGACCTGTTTACGGCGAGGTTTTCGACGAAAGGCGCTCGCCTCGTCTCATTCAAACTGAAGGAGTACCAGAAAGCCGATAGAGTCACGCCGGTCCAACTCGTCGATACGACGGCTGCAGGCAATGGGCTGGGACTGTCGTTCACGACACCGCAGAGCCGCAACGTATCGGCGCGCGCGTTTTACTTCGAGCCGTCTCAGCGTGGATCGCTGGCTGAGGGCGACTCGCTGGTGATCGGCTTTGAGGCGCAGTTGGGCGCAGGGACGCTTCGGCAAGAGTACGTGTTCTACCCCGATTCGTACGAAGTCGGCTGGACCATCGGCGGCGACAATCTGGACCGCGTGATGGTGAGCGGTGGGTACGAGGTCGGCTGGAACGGGGCGATTCCGTTCACCGAGGAGAGCAAGGAAGAGGAGGTTCGTCGCGCTGGTGTATATGCGCGCAGCGGCGGCGAGATCGAAGAGTTGACGGTCCTGAGCGACGAATCGTTCGAAGAGACGCTGACGGGACAGGTCGACTGGGTGGCCGTCAAGAGCAAGTATTTCGCTGCGGTCATCATCCCCACAGGTGAGACCGATGCAGCCTATCTGGACGGACTGCGCGTCGGCGAGATCGACAGCCCGGACGTGGAGGAGACGTTCCGCGCGCGCATCGAAATGGAGTCGCTCACGGGCAGCGAGTCGGACCGTTTTCGCCTCTACATGGGACCGCTTGAATACGACCGGATCTCTGCGTACGACCTCGACCTCTACCAGATGGTCGACCTGGGCTACAACTTCCTAGACTGGATCACACGCCCTCTGGCGCGCTTCGTGCTGATCCCGCTGTTTACGTTCTTCTCGACGTTCATCCCGAACTATGGCGTCATCATCATCCTGTTTGCGCTGCTGATCAAGATCGTGACGCACCCGCTCCAGGCGAAGTCGATGCGGTCGATGGCCGGTATGCGGGACCTGCAACCGCGGATGACGGAGATCAAGGAGAAATACGCCGACGATCCCCAGAAGCAGCAGCAGGCGATGATGGGGCTGTATCGCGAGGCGGGCGTCAACCCGCTGGGCGGCTGTCTACCGATGCTGCTCCAATACCCGATCATCATCGCGCTGTGGCAGTTCCTCCCGCAGTTCTTGGACATCCGTCAGAAGTCGTTCCTGTGGGCACCCGACCTCTCGGCCCCGGACGTGGTGTTCAACCTGCCGTTTACGATCCCGCTCTACGGCGATTTCGTGGCGGGCTTCACCATCCTGATGGGACTGGCGATGGTCGTTCAGATGAAGATCCAGATGCGCTCGCAGCCTGCGAACCCGCAGATGCAGATGTTCACCTACTTCCTGCCGATCATGCTGTTCGTGTTCTTCAACAAGCAGGCGGCGGGACTGAGCCTCTACTACCTGTTCTATAACGTCTTCTCGGCGGCGCAGCAGCAACTGATCAACAAGCAGATGGAGCGCAAGAAGGAGCACGCCCCGGCAGAGATGCAGATGGCGGATCGCCCGGCGAAGGGTGGAAAGAATGCC
>CAXBBB010000619.1:0-2228 GCA_963973615.1 uncultured Rhodothermales bacterium
TCGGCCTACGAGCAGGCGCTCGCCCAACTGTTCGCGCAACTCGGCCAGTCTGTCCGTCTCGAACTGCTCGCCCATTTCCATCAACTGCTTGGCCCCTGCCCGGCGCTTGCCCTTCACGTCGGTCGGGATCCCATGGCCGATGCCGGGCTTGCCTCTCAGCGCAGACGGAACAGCCTCCCAGCGAAACAGACGGTCGCAGTCGTGCTGAAAGAAGTGGGCGACACCCGACGCAGTCAGGCGGAAACGGTCGGACGGTGCGGACATCGGGCGGGGTACGGATCGGCCTCAAAGGTACGGGCGAAGCGGGCACCGAGTAGAGTCGCATGCGTTGCGCTGAGCGACTGATTTCCAACAGCTTATCCATGCTGCCCTCCGCCTTCGTCCCGGCTACTCCTACCGTTCCCGGCACGCTCGAACGCGATGCGCGCCGACTGGCTGACTTTCTGCGTGGGCGGCGCGTCGTCGTGCTGACGGGTGCGGGGGTGAGTACGGAAAGCGGCATCCCCGACTATCGCGGGCCTGAAACGCGGCAGCGGGCGCGTAACCCTGTTCAATACAACGCGTTCGTCGGCGACGCGGCAGCACGCGAACGGTATTGGATGCGCAGCACGGCCGGATTTCCCCGCTTCGCACAAGCTCAGCCCAATTCGGCTCATCGCGCCCTCGCCCAGATGGAAGCCAGCGGCGGCGTGTTGGGAGTCATTACCCAGAACGTCGACCGGCTGCATCACCGGGCCGGAAGCGCCAACGTCGTCGAACTCCACGGGTCGATGGCCGACATACGCTGCCTAAGCTGCGAGGCACGCTACGATCGCCCCGCGTTTCAGCGCGCCCTCGCCGATCGTAATCCGCACGTTGCCCTCGCTTCGACCGACCGCCTTGCCCCCGATGGGGACGCCGAGATTGAGCTGTCTCAACCGTTTGTCGTCCCACCTTGCTCGGCCTGCGGCGGCGTCCTCAAACCCGACGTGGTGTTCTTCGGCGAGAGCGTCCCCAAACCCAAAGTCGAGGCCGCGTGGCATCTCTACGAACAGGCCGACGCACTATTGGTCGCCGGGACCTCGCTGGCTGTCTACTCGGGCTTTCGGTTCGTCCACCGGGCCATGCGCGAGCAAAAGCCGTACGCCATCGCAACGGTCGGGCCGACGCGAGGAGACGAGGGAGCCACCGTCAAAGTCGAGACACCCCTCGGCATACTCCTCACACAGGTCGCTCGACACCTGTCAGCGGCACAACCGCCCGAATCAAAAAGCGCCCCGCTTCGCTAGGAACGGGACGCTCGGAGTGGCCGGAGAGGGACTTGAACCCCCGACACACGGATTTTCAGTCCGTTGCTCTACCAACTGAGCTACCCGGCCGGGATAGCGTGGCGGACGGCCAAGATACCGCGACGAGTCGGGCCAGTCAACGGCCCGACTACCGACCGATGAGTTTGCACGCAACTTCACGCAGCGAGTCGTGCGATTGAGCGCCTGAGGCGTCGGCACGCCAGAATCAAAGGCCCGAGCCAAGCCGTAGACTGCGACTCTGGATATCCTGCCTCCCTACCACGTGTCGAACCAACCGACTTTTCCCGACGCTCCTACCGCAGAGTCGCTTCCGTTCGAGCATGTGCTCTCGCTCGAGGTATTGGCTCAGCATGCGCTCAAGCCGCACCGCTCTATCCTGCCCGGCGTCGTCCGCGACGCGCTGATCGCGCAGGCGGGCGACGAGGAAACGCTGCTGGAGGTCGCGCGGGGTCAGAAGTCCGACGACGAGGTACATCGGCTGCTGCTGGATCTCGTACTCGTGTCGGGACAGAGCGGCGCCGCCGTTGCGATTACCGACCCATTCGGGCTGTTTCCCCTAGGCGCCACGCCGCGCTTCGACGCCCTCGTTCCGCCGCCCGTCCGCGAGAAGTCGCCACTGCTGGCCGAGCGGACTCTGCTGACGTACAGCCACGCGCTCCAGACCTGCACAGGCGTTCAAACGGGTATTGATGAGACGCCTATTCTGACCTACACGAGTAGGGATACCGGCCTAACACAGCACGTTCAGTTGCACTTCGAGACGGCGTTTCTTTCGGTCGAGCAAACGCGTGATCTCGACCTGGACGCCGAAACGCTGCGCGCGCTCGAACGCGACAGCAGCGACCTCGCGCTGTGGCAGCAGACGATGCCGGACGATGCGTTTCGGCTGCGCGGCGTGACCGTCGTGCGGGCCGTCGACGTGACGGTGTCGCAGGCGAC
>CAXBBB010000620.1:0-2226 GCA_963973615.1 uncultured Rhodothermales bacterium
CGAGCAGGTAGCGCGACCCACCCGATCCCGCCGGGTTGATCGTCATGCCGGTGATCTCGTGGAACAGGCCGAACGTTACTGCTTCGCCGTCGGCATCATCTTCGTCCGATTCTTCCGCATCGTCCACAACGACGCCCTCCTCGTTCGTAACCGACGCTTTCTGCGCGGGCACGCCCGTAGCCGTCGCGACGACGCGCGAGACGACGGCGTACTGCGAAAAGGAGAACAACGCTCCGCCGCACACCGAGAGAACGGCGATGGGGATCAGGATGGCGGCCAGGCCGATCTTGCGTTTGGGGGTGGTGTTTTCTACTACGTCTGCCATTGGGTCCAGCGAAAAAAGATCTCGACACGCCGGTTGCGGCCTCGGCCGTCTGCCGTGTCGTTGGTGTCTATCGGATGATGCTCGGCCATGCCGAGCGGTGTATAGCGCTGGGGGGGCAGAGCGCTGGGTGAGGAGAGAAGCAGGCGAACGACCGACGAAGCCCGAGCAGTCGACAGTTCCCAGTTACTGGGAAAGCGTGCCGTGCTGATGGGCCGGTCGTCGGTATGACCCTCTACCACGATCGCCTGCACGTCGTCGGTGAGAAGGTTGGCGATTAGGCCAAGGAGGGTGCGCGAGGGTTCGATGATCTCGGCGTTCCCAGGGTTGAACATGGCTGCATCGTTGATGACGAAGTGCATGCCGTCTTCGGTCAGGTCGGCGTCGACCAAGCCCGAGAGATTATTGGCGTCGATGTAGGCGAGCAGTTCTTCGTAGCGCTGCGCCATTTCGACGGACGCTTTGTTGTCGCTCGCACGCGGAGGTTGCGTCTTAGAGGGGGGCTCCATCTGCGGCACCGCCGACTCGAACTGCATCACACCGGTACGGCCTTGGAAGTAGCTCAGCGCTTCCTTGAACTTCTCGACTTTGACCTCGGACATCGCGACGAGCATGACGAAAAACGTCAGCAGCAGCGTCACCATGTCTGAGAACGTCGCCATCCAGAAGGGGGCGGTGAGCTCTTCGATCTCGGGTTCGTCTTTCGATGCCATGCGGATGGGGAAGCAATGTGCTTCTGTCTACCTGGTGTATCGGCGCCGAAGAAGCACAGCTTAACCCCTGTCGGATGGAAACTCCGCTCGCCCCTTCAGGCCTACGATGCGCGCATTTTCAGCCACGTTTCTCGATCGAGCGCGCGGCAAATCCCGCGGCGCCTTGTCCTCCCACGTGAAGAGTCGGTTGCTTAACCAAAGCGTTGCGCCCGGCGCACCCGGTCTCCCCACACACCGGCTACTTTTGCATTTTCCTCCCAGCAGCACGCCTCCATGCTCCATCACCGCCTCGAAGCGCTGCGCCAGAAACACGGCGCCGAAGCCCTCGCAGCGGCGGCCTACGACTGGGAAACCGGCCTCGCCGTCAGCCTGAACGGGACGCGTTCGTTTCACCCGGCGAGCACGATGAAAGTCGCGGTCCTGCTGGCGTTGTTCGACGCTGCCTCCAAAGGGCGCTTCGATCTGCGCGAGCCGCTCCACGTGCGCAACCGCTTTCTGAGCAAAGCCGACGGATCGGCCTTCCGTGTGTCGTCGTCGCGCGATGCCAATAGCGAAGTCTACGAGCGGCTGGGACTGACGATGCCCGTCGAGCGGCTGGCGTACCACATGATCGTCACGTCGAGCAACCTTGCTACCAACCTGCTCGTCGATCTGGTGACGCCCGAAGCGATCGCGGCTGCTCTGGACAAGTGGGACGTGCGCGGGGTTTCGGTCGTGCGCGGGGTCGAGGACGAGGCGGCGTATCAGAAAGGCATCAGCAACCGCACGACTGCTGAAGGGCTGGTGATGCTGCTGCGGCTGCTCGTCGAAGGCGACGCGTTCAGCGAGAAAATGCGCGAACAGATGCGCGACATTCTCTTCGATCAGGCCTTCAAAAGCGGCATTCCCGCCGGGTTGCCCAAAGGGGCGCGCGTAGCGCACAAGACCGGCGAAATCTCGATCGTCCAGCACGACTGCGGGCTCGTCTACCTCCCTAACCGCAAGCCCTACGCGCTGGCGGTGCTGACGCAGTGGAAGCCTGACGTAAAAGGCCGCTCCGATCTGGTCGCCGACGTTTCCAAAGCGTTCTATCAGACGCTCACCATGCCCGAGAACACCGATGTCTAACCTGCTCCCCATCGTCGACGGGCAGGATCTGCCGGACGATCTCCATCAACTGCTGCGTCCCGGCGCGCTCCTCGGTGAGGGCAA
>CAXBBB010000621.1:0-2225 GCA_963973615.1 uncultured Rhodothermales bacterium
CGTGGAGCAGACGGTGTGAAAGGTAGCGAGGAAACAGGCGTACTACGTCATCCGAGCACCTCCGTTACGTAAAATATTCGCGCGGAATCGCAGCAACCGTCACGTGCGATCCCGTCACAACACACACGTCATCGAGATCGGCGGTTTGCTCGAAGTCAGACAGCGCGTCGGCCACAGTCACTGTCGGTACGTCGCGCACGCCTGCGCCGCGCAGCAAGATCGCAAGGGTGTCGGCGTCGAGTGCGCGGTCGCTTTCCAGCCTAGCCGCGACGACGCGCGACCCGCTCTGTGCCAGCAGTCGCGCGACGGCGTGTGCATCCTTATCGCCCATCATACCGATGACGACGGTGCGGACGGCCCCTTTGGGTGGGTCGGTTTCGCGCAAAACGGCTGAGATTCCGTCCGGGTTGTGCGCTACGTCGGCGACGATGCGTGGCTGGTCTCGGATCACATCGAGCCGACCGCGCAGCCCGGTCAGGCGCACAACATCTGCCAGTCCACGACGCACGGAAGACGAGTCGAGCGCGCGTCCGGCCAGCGTCTCGACCGCGCGCAAAGCCAGAGCCGCGTTGCCGACCTGATGCAGTCCACCCAGGCCCAACCGCGCGTGCGGATACTCAGCGTGCGGTGTCTCGAACGACACCCCTTCGCGCGATTGACGCGCCGATACCGCGTCGCGCACGTTCTCGAACTCTGCCCCGATGTCGTCTGCTGATTGCGCCAACGTGTTGAGTACATCGCCGCCGGTAGCGTTGGTCAGCGCGGGAACGCCGGGTTTGAAGATGCCTGCTTTCTCTTTGGCGATGGCCGCGCGCGTGTCGCCGAGCAAGTCGGTGTGGTCCAGTCCGATCTCGGTGATGCACGCCACGACCGGCGTCACCACATTCGTGGCGTCGAGCCGCCCGCCCAGCCCAACCTCGACGACGGCGGCATCGACCTGTTCGGCGGCGAAGTAGAGCAGCGCCAGCGCCGTCGTCGCCTCGAAGAACGACACTTGGATCCGCTCGAATGTCGGCATCCAGCGCGAGACGGCTTCGTCTAGCCACCCGTCCGACACCTCAATCCCGTCGACACGCATCCGCTCGTGGACGCGCCACAGGTGCGGCGACGTATGCAGCCCGACGCGCAGCCCATGCGCCTGCAACAGCGCCGACGCAAACGCACACGTCGACCCTTTGCCGTTCGTCCCGGCGACGTGGACGATGCTCAGTCCGTCGTGTGGGTCGCCCATCTCAGCGAGCAGCGCGCGCATCCGGTCGAGTCCGGGTTTATAGCCCGCGTCGGCGACGCCCGCAAAGCGCGGGAGCGTCAGCAAGGTCTGTTCGGCTTGCGTCATCGCCGTTGCCACGTGTCGAGAGTGGACTGAATCAGCGCGCGCATCTCGTCGCTCTCTGCCAGTTCGATCGGCGTGCGGCCGTTACCTGTTGTGAGTGTGGGATCGGCGCCACCGTCGAGCAGAAGGCGGGCCACCTCTAGGTAGCTTTCCTCTACGGCTTCGTGCAGCGCTGTGTGCGCCTCTTCGTTCGTGCGCGCGGCATTCGGATCTGCTCCTTTCGCGAGCAGAGCACGGACAGCATCGGGGTGATCGTGCGTCGCGGCTTCGATCAGTGGGGTGTTGCCTGTCGAATCGCTCGGCAGGTTGGGATCGGCTCCTGCTTCGAGTAGCACCAGGGCCAACGCGACCTCACTGCGATGCAGCGACAACCGAAGCGCTTGGCCGGACTGCTCGGCGACGCTCGGAGATGCTCCAGACTCTAGAAGTGCACGCGCTACGTCGAAGTGGTCGTTACGGATCGCCAGCGTCAGCGCCGTATGCCCCTCGCCATCGATTCGGTCCATGTCGGCACCGTGCGCGAGCAGTGTGTCGACGACGGCGAGGTGTCCGGCCTGTGCTGCTTGGTGCAGGAGCGTTCGGTTGATCGTGTAGTTGGGATCGCCGCCTTGTTCGATCAACATCGCAACGACCTCCGCTCTTCCCTGAATCGATGCTTCCGAAAGGGTCCATTCGCGTTCGCCATCGGCTATCAGCATCGCCAGCAAGAAGCCGAGCATCAGTACGAACAGGAATGCAAAATAGGCTGCGTATCCCAATGCCACACTCAGAGTCGTAAGCGCGACGGCTCCCCACGTCCGAAACAGTTGGTAGGCTGCCACACCCGATAGCACAAAGAGCAGGCTCGCATCGATCGCCACCTCGATGTTCATATTACTGAGCGCGTCGGGCC
>CAXBBB010000622.1:0-2216 GCA_963973615.1 uncultured Rhodothermales bacterium
CCGCCGTAGCCATCGTCATAGCATCTTGCTCTTCGAGAATCGCGGCACCGTCGATCGTGTGGACGATCTGCCGACGCGCTGCCGGATGAACCGCCGACACCATCGCGGACGAGTCGGCCATTAGCCACGCGCGAGCATACGACTGAGCAGCGGCCACGAGCGACGAGTCGGCGAGCGGACGAGGTAGTGGCTGCTCGGCCTGCGCCTGGACAGAAGAGGCGCAGAAGAGCAGGAGCAAAACAGCGAAGCGCATCAGCGTGCGATCTTTTCGAACACGAACACACCAAACCGCTGATCGGTCGTGACGAACGGCTCCCTCGCCAGGCGGAAGCGCGTCGTGTCGGCGAGCAGCATCTGGTAGCTCACGTCGTCGGGGCGCTTTTCGGGGCGATAGCTGTAGTGGCTGTCCCATATGACGTACGTGCCCACGCGCGCCGTGTCGACCGTCGTGCCCAGAACCGGCTCGGCACCCTGCGGATAGTCGCCCGGCGCCCGGCCGTTGAAGTAGTGCAGCAGCGGATGGCTGGCGAGAATCGGCTCGTCGTTGATGCCGTTGTCCTGCATCCACTCGGCGACGGTCGCCATCATCGCGTCTTCTGACGTGCGCTCGTACGGCTGAAACGTCAAGAAGGCAAAAGCAATGGTGAGCGCAGCGATGACCAGCGTGCGCGTGCGCAGGGGGTAAAGGGTGAACAGAACGGATATAGCAAACAGGATTCGGACGAGGACGCTTAGGTCGCGCACGTCCGTTAGGCGGACTCCGTTGTGCTCGTAGCTCAGGAAGGCCATCGCCAGAATTAGCAGCACGCCGAGTCCAGCTACCAACGCCCAGCGGGGCAAATAGCGCGATCGTTCGAAGCCCAGCGCGCCCAACACGGCGACGAGCGGGCCGATCACGGTCAGGTAGCGCAGGTTGCCTCCAGTCGCCGGGCCGAGCGAGACGGACTGGATCTGAAACGCCACGTGTGCGGCGAAGTAGAGCACGACCGGCACGACGATAAACGGGTGCCACGACCACCGCGTCCCGTCCGGCCTACGAACCGTCAGGCTGACGCCAAACGCGACGACCGACGCCAACACGAACGATCCGAAGACTACCTCGGACGTGGCGAAGTAATGCCAGAAGCCCTGACGCGGGTAGGCATCGGCGAGTGTCGAGCCGAAGCCCAGGGTGTCCGAGAGCAGATAGGTCGCGTCGCCCGTTGCCAGCCAACCCCAGACGTGATTAATGACCGGAAAGAGGGCGAGGGCGACGGCGGCGATCCACGCGCGCTTACCCAGCAGCCACAGTCCGTACAGCCCAGCGATGACGAAGAACTCCTGCCGGATCGTGCAGGCGTAGGAGAGCAGCAGCGCCGCTACCAATCGCCGGTCGCTTACGTGCGCCAGGACCGCCAGTGTGAGCAGCAGTGCCGTCGGCAGTTCGGAGTAGTTGCGAAACGCCAACGCCATCCACATCGGCTGAAACGCCGCCAGCACGAAGACGAGCAGCGGCGACCGCACGCCTACCTTCTGCCCGATGCGCGTCGCTGCCCACACGCTCGCCGCCGCCACGCATGCGTTGAAAAAGGCGACGAACGTCGGCCCGAGCAGCGCGGGAAACGCGTAGATCGCTTTGTAGCCCGGTTTGGCCCAGTTGCCCAGCGCCGAGTTCGGATCGTGCCAGAACTGCCGCATCCCGACGAAGTGGCCTACCTCGTCGTGCTGGTAGAATCCGTCCGACACGAACGAGAGCGCGAAGTAGAGTAGGGCGGTCGCCGCCGTCAACCCAAGCAGGACGATAGGCGACAGGTCGAAGCGCTCGTCCGTCAGAAGCGCTGGTGCGGGCGTCGGCTGACGCCTCTGTTTGCGGGAGCGAGAAGCGGCCATGCGGAGAGTCGAAGAGAGAGAAGGAGTCCCAGCATAGTCATCGCGAGGAGCGCAGCGACGCGGCGATCTCCAGACTCTGAGGGAAACCGCGGAATCCAGAGGTCGCCGCGGCTTTTAGCCTCGCGATGGCAAAGGGGACGGTTGGGAGGCTGGGGCGGGCGGCGGCGTTGCCAGCGCGGTGGAGTAGTGGATGCTTTGGATCACGTAGCGCGGGCGGCGTCGGGCTTCGTCGTGCACGCGGGCCATGTAGAGACCGAGTACGCCCAGGAAGAAGAGCTGCACGCCGCCAAAGAAGAAGCCGACGAAGATCAGGCTCGTCCAGCCCGAGACCGTCGATCCGAGGAGCC
>CAXBBB010000623.1:0-2214 GCA_963973615.1 uncultured Rhodothermales bacterium
GCTGCTCAGCGGTAATCTGACCGAAGACTCGCCCGGCCTCACGTTCCGCCTGGGACGCTCATTTTGATGGGTGCTCCCTATCCCCCTTCACCGATGGACGCGCGTGCTGACGCGCCCGACCCGACCGAAAACCGCGGCATTCGGAGGCTTCGCCCATCCGAGGTACCGCGCGCGTCATCGTCCGTGCCCGTCCTGGCATACTCCGTCTTCGGTCCGGTCACCGCTGCTGACCTTGCCGCGCTCCGTGCCGACGTCGATCCGCACACCGCGATCCGGCTGCTGATAGACATCGAGCGGGTGAGCCGCGTGACGGCAGGCGCGCTCACGTCTGGACTGTTTCGACTCGAACGCGACGTGCTCTCGCGCCTGGACCGCTACGCCGTTATTGGACCGGACTGGCTGCGCGGACCACTCGGGCTGGCGAGCCTGGTGACGGGTAAGTCGATGCAGCACTTCTACGATGCACCCGGTGCGATGCGCTGGCTGACGTCAGACGAGGAGCCGGAAGAGGCGACCAAACCGACGGCTCCCGGCGTCAGTGTGACCGCTTCACCCCGCTCGGATTTGGTCGTGCTCGTGGCGAGCGGCCCGATGAGCGGAGGCAACCGCATACGCGTCGACGCCGCCATCGAACGGGCACTGCACGACCACGACTCGGTCGACCTGCTGGTGCATGTTTCGAGCGAGCAGCTACAGGTAGGCACTGCCGACGACATCCGCCGCACCACGCCCTACGGCAGCAGTATCCGCCGTATCGCGCTCGTCGGTGGCCCCGAGTGGCTAGCCGAGATGGTCGCGCTGTCGTCCAACCTGCAAGGTGCCGAAGTGCGCCGCTTCGACACCCAATCCGAGACCGACGCTCTGGCCTGGCTGGGCAGCTATGGTCCCATCGCCCAACCTCCTGCCGCCTCGTGATCGACCTCGACACGCTACTTCCCGGAGCGCTGCGCGAAATCACGTGGTTCGGAGCGACAGCGGCTGAGTGGCTGCTTCTCCTCATCGGTGTCGTATTGGCGACGGTTCTGATGGGGCTGATTCGAAGAGCGCTCAGCGCCGCCATCGATCGGATGAAGCGCATCAGTCAGAGTCGGGCCGAGCGCGTTGCCGAGCTGCTGGTGGACCGCACGCGCGACTATTTTCTCTTCGCGGCGGCGCTACTTGTGGCTGCCGTTCTTGTGTGGGACGGACGCGGCGTGCGCGGTACGGCGTGGATGTTCGGCTTCGCACTCGCGCTCCAGATTGGGCGGTGGGGGGACGGGCTGATCGGCATGTGGTCGACGAGTTACCGGCGCCGTCACCTGGACAGCGACGCCGCTTCGGTCACGACGATGCAGGCGGCGAGCGTGCTGCTGCGGATCGCCCTGTGGTCGGTCGTGCTTTTGGCGCTGCTCACGCTCTCAGGCGTCAACGTCACGACGCTCGTCGCGGGTATCGGTATCACGGGCATCGCCATCGGACTGGCCGTGCAGAGCATCCTGAGCGACCTGTTCGCCTCGCTTTCGATCATACTCGACCGCCCGTTCGTGATCGGCGACTTTCTGGTCGTCGGCGAGGAGAAGGGGACCGTCGAGCACATCGGCCTCAAATCGACGCGCGTGCGCAGTCTGGGCGGCGAGCAGATTGTGTTTTCCAACGGAGACCTGCTCGCGAGCCGCATTCGCAACTACCAGCGAATGGAGGAGCGCCGCGTCGTGCTGGCCGTCGGTGTCGTCTACCAAACGCCACCCGACGTGCTGGCCGCGATCCCTAACCTGCTGCGGCAGATCGTAGAAACGTCCGGCGACGCCCCTCGTCCGCTCGTCCGCTTCGACCGCGCGCACTTCGCGGGCATGGGCGCCTACTCGCTCGACTTCGAGATCGTCTACTGGCTGCTCTCGCCCGACTACGCGCTCCACATGGACGCCAAACAGGCCATCCTGCTCGACCTGTTCGCTCAGCTCACCAGCGCAGGCATCGACTTCGCCTATCCGACGCAGATGCTCGTGATCGGCAGCGACGCTCCGCTCCCGCTCATTGGCAGCGCGCCTCCCGCCTAGGAGCTCTTCAGCGTAGACACACTCGCGCGTCCTCCACCACTCTCCCGTAGCAGGGGTCTGCCTGATAGGGGTAGCTTCGGGATACGTGTAAAATGTCATCACAGCGCTCGTGGCTCCTTGGCCAGCCCGCGCGGTCAGGGCACGAGTGGCAGAGGCGCGGCTACCACGTCCAGCTGAT
>CAXBBB010000624.1:0-2206 GCA_963973615.1 uncultured Rhodothermales bacterium
CGTTTCCGACCCGGCAATGCTGCTCTCGGTCGCTTCGGAAGGCGGCGTCTCGCTCACGGCCGACGGACTGCGCATCGACGCCGGAGGTACGGCGGGCCTGCGCATTAACCGGCGCGTTTTCGAGGCCAACCTGGCGATGGACGGCTTCACGTTCGGACTGACGCCGGTCCGCATCGCCGAGGGCAGCGCCTCGCTGCTGCGTGCTTCGGACGACGCACTGCTGGCGACCGTCACGCCCGACGGCATCGAACTGGGCGACTTAGCCGCACTGATACCCATTCCCGACCGCATCGGCCTGCCAAGCGAAGCGACGGCGTTCCTGCAACTCCGCGACCCGGCGACGGGCGAAATGACGGTCGAACTGATCGACCAAGGCGACACGCGCACGCTGCGAACGCTCGAAGGTCAAGCGGCCCGGCTGGTGCTGGCGAGCCTGGGCACGGCGGACGCACCTGCTCCCCAGGTCGACGTGGCGTTTTCGCTGTCGGTCGACGACGCGTACCAGATCGTCGGCGGATCGCTGGCCGTCGACCTGGCGGAAAACCCGCTCAGCCTCGCCGACTATGGAATGCCGCTGAGTCTGACGAGCGTGGCGTACGCGCAGGACGGAGGCGCTTTCGACCTGTCGGCGAGCGTGCGGTTGCAGGTCGGCAGCGACACCTCGGCGTTCAGCCTCGACCTCGCCTCGACGCTGTCGTTTGACGAGACCGGCTTCCGCGACGCCACGATCTCGGGCGGGCGCTTCGGCACCACGTTTCCCGCCGATTACGTCGCCCAAAACGCTCCGCTCGCCCGCTGGCAGGTGTCGGACGCAATGGGGCTGCACGTCTACGGCCTCGACCTCGACTTCGACCAAAACCGCTTTCGCATCTCGGGCAGCGTGACGAGCGAATTCTTCGGCGCCACGCCTGCCACGTCGCCCTACTTCACGGCGGGCTACGACGGCGCCCAATGGCGGTTCACCGCGAGCGACGCGCACCTGCCCGGCGGCCTGCCGCTGGGATCGACGGGCCGCATCGACCTGGACGACCGCGACGGGATGTCGCTCGCGCTGTCAGACGACGCGTTCGCGCTCGACCTGGCCGGAATACTCGAACTGCCCGACCTGGGCGATGGCGTCCGCCTGTCAGTCGACGAGTTTCATCTGGGATCGGACGGCGCGCGCGTCGACGCCTCGTTTAGCGAGGACAGCCCGCAGCAGATCGCACTGTTCAATCGCGCCGTCGTCCTGACGCTGACCGAGGGAAGGCTCGAAGTCGACGGCTTCGACCTGGCGCTGACCTCATCGGGCGTGCTGACGACCTCGTTCGCCACGCGACCGGCGGGCGATCTGTCGACTGCGCGCAGTGCCAACTCGGGCGGCGCGCTGGCTACGACGTGCGCGCTGACGGGCAGCGCGAGCAGTACCCAGGCGGCGCGCTTCTCGGACCTGCGCATCGGCACCGACGGCTCGTTTGCGCTGGGCGAGGGCAAGGTCAACCTGCTGGCGGGGCTAGGGCCGGTCCAGATCGTGCCGGGTATGGTGTGCGTCAACGCGCTCGAGATCGAGACCGTCGCCTCGCCCGGCGGGACAGGCGCTCTGTCGGGCGGAGCCAACGACCTGCAACTCACGCTGGGCGTCGTCGCCGAGGTGCCCAACTTGCGCGATCCGTGCCGCCGCAATCCGGGCAGTCCTGGCTGCTCGGCGGGCACGTCGACCGAGAGCACGCTGGCGCTGGGTGGCCAGATCGTCGTGTCGTCGGACGGCAGCTACGACGGCGAGTTGTTCGGCATTTTCGACTCGTCGGCACCGTCGGGCGCACTGGCGGGGGCGCCCATGGGCAGCGGGACGTATCAGCCGCTGCTCAACGGAAGCGTCGCCGAACTGGAGGTGGGAGGCAAGGCCGTGTTTGAGCTAACCGGAATGCGCGTCGACCTGGACCTCTACGATCCGTACAACACCGAGATCGCGCTCTCGGCGGCGCTGCACCTGATTACCGGCAAGGCGCAGGCCAAACCCGCCAAAGGCCGGACCGTCCGTAACGCCCGCGCGCGGCGCGACCACCAGGGCCGCACGTACAAGACGCTCGCCTACGGCAACCCGTACGCCCTCCAAGATCCGGCCCAGAAAGCCGTTCGCTTCACGCTGCCGCGCCCGCCCTCGGGTCTGAGCGTGGACGCGCCCGACTTCTCGGTCCCCGCGCTCGACGCGCTGGTCGCGGCGGGG
>CAXBBB010000625.1:0-2205 GCA_963973615.1 uncultured Rhodothermales bacterium
TTTCCGATGCGCCTGCTCGTTCTTCTGCCGCTCGCCTTCCTCGTCGCCGGATGTGCCGACGATCTCCCGCCGGTCACGATGTACCGCTCGCCGACGTGCGGCTGCTGCACGGCGTGGGCCGATCACATGCGCGCGGCAGGCTTCGAGGTCGAAACGCGTGACGTGCCGGACGTGACCCCTATCAAGGAGCGCTACGGTGTCCCCGCTGGTGGCGTTCCTGCCATACGGCGCTGGTGGGAGACTACGTCATCGAAGGGCACGTACCGGCGTCCGACGTGGTGCGTCTGCTGCGCCAACAGCCGCCCAACGCTACCGGCCTAGCGGTGCCAGGAATGCCCGTCGGGTCGCCGGGGATGGAAGTGCCCGGACGTCCTGCCGACCGCTACGACGTGCTAGTCTTCTCGGGCGACTCGGTCGCAGTCTACGCGCGTCACTGAATCGGCCTCGCAGAGCACCAACACCGAGGCGAGCCGGAAGATGGTGCCTCGCCGGGACAGCGACTTACCGAACGACGATGAGTTCGCGCGTAGCCGTCGTGTAGCGCCCACGCGCGTGGACGAAGTAGACGCCGGGCGCAAACCGCGACGTGTCGAGCGTGAGCGTCCGGCGCTCGTCGAGACTCATCTCGCCGTCGAACAGCGTGCTCATGCGTCGGCCCATCGCGTCGTAGACCTCGACGCGCATCGCCTGATCTACGCCCGATCCTAGCTCGAAATCGGCGAGGCTCGACGCGGGTTGCTCGCTCAGGTGCCGCAGCGAGATCACGGTGAGGACGGGCGGCTGCGGCGGAGGTGGCGGCAGCGGATTGGGCGACAGGCCATCGGCCCACGCTGCTGCGATGCCGTCCGCGTTGGCGCGCAGCTTGACGATCGAGTCGAGGTGATCGGCCCCGCGTCCGTAGATGATGGCAAGCGTCAGATCGTGCGATTGGCCTGGCTGCATCGTGAAGGGGCCAGTCGTCAGAGCCAGCGTGCGGTCAGTAGGTGTGTTAGGACCGGAGTCTCTGCCGGGTGCGAAATCGCTCCAGAATGTTTTTCTCAGCGGATCGGAGGGGTATACAAAACGAACGACGCGGGAGGTATCGTCGCTGGGAGGCGCATATCCCCTTGCGGTGCGTCGAAGAGGAACACCGCCACGCCAAATCCCCTGAAGCGCATCGTACGCCGACTCGGGCGATCCGCCGATTCCGAAATTGACTTTACTGCCCGTCGGTATCCACGCGCGCGTCATTCCGAGCGCCTGCCCGTTCGCGTCCGGTGGCGTTTCCAAAAAGCGATACCCGAGTGCTGGCGGTCCCGCGCCATATCCGGCCGACCCACTGTCTAAATCATCGCCGTTGTAGACGTAGGCCATGTTGCGCGTCGAGTCCGTTGCCATGTAATCATCCGACGCATTGCCTAAATCCACATCGGCATAGAAGCCGGTCCAGGCGTTGGTGAGGGGTTCGCTGCCTCGGTAGACGAGTCGGTAGCGGTAGAAGGTCGTCTCGCCTAAAGGGCCGGACTGATTGAATGCGTACGCCGTCACTTGCACCTCCATCTGGATAGGATCGGATCTAGTGGTTCCATGATCCCCGCCTGCGTCGTTCATCACCCACCACGCCGTCTGATCACCGAAGAGCTGGGGGCGGTCGCCTGCTGCCAGGTCGTAGTTGTCGGAGATGCCATCACCGTCGACGGTTGGAGCTCCGAGGTGGGCGGGCCAGTCGCGCAAGTCGTCGGAGGCTTCGCCGGTGTCTCGATAGCGAGCGATATCCAGCGTAGTGACGAGATAGATGCGGTCGTGGGGCGCGCAGTCGGCGGGCGGGTTGCCGTCGCTGCCGAGCGGGCCAGGCCACATCTCCCACGGGCCGTAATCGGTCGCTGAAACGCGCGGCTCATCTCCGACCAATCCGCCGATCCAAAAGCTGGTATTGAAAACGGCGTCAGCGCCGCCAACCTCATACACGTTGCCGCTTCCACGCCAAAACAGCGCGCCGTTGGTGTAGAGCCGGGCGCGCACGTCGCGGCCTTCGATGACCGCCGTCGCCGAGTCGGACGCGCACGGCGTCGCGGGCTGCGCGGCAAGGGGAGTGGCGATCAAGAGGAAAGCGAATAGTAGCAGTCGGCGCATGGCGGGAGAGCAGGTGAAATAGCAAACCTAGACGGTGCGCGCGGCTTGGGACAAGGCACGCAGGCGTCAGAGGCCGTCGCCGGTCGAGCAGGG
>CAXBBB010000626.1:0-2204 GCA_963973615.1 uncultured Rhodothermales bacterium
GATACGTCCGGCAGCGGAGTCGATGCGAGTTCGTCGAGCAGTCGGATCTGAGCCGCTGTTTCGGCCTGGGCCGCAGGCGCTATCATCGGCCACAACGTCCGCAGCACGCGCGTGTCGATGGTCAGTGGAACGGCAGCCAATCGCTCGCGCAGCACGTAGGTCGTCGCCTCATCGAAGCGACGCGCAAACAGCTCAGCGGCGACGCGTTCCCTCGCTGCCTCGAACGCGCTGCCATCGACGCGGACGGTCTCGGTCCGGTTCAGTACGCGCAGCACGTGCCATCCGTTGAGCGACGCGACCGGGTCGGTCCACTCTCCCTGCGATAGCGTAAACAGAGCCGTTTCGGGCCCCAGCCCCAAATCACCCGCCGTCACCACGCCTAATCGACCAGAGGGATCGCCTCCGTATCGCACCGCCGACTGTTCGGCTAGACTGTCGAAATCAGCGCCCGCCTCTAGCTCGGCAGCCCATCGCGCGATCTGGCTCGCATCTGGCGAAAACACCTGCTGCACGTCGATCTGCGTCTGGCTACGTCGCCATGCTGCCCGGATCTCAGGCTCGGTCGGAACGGGGATCGTGTCACCGATAGCCGAGCGGAAATAGACCGCCCGCATCGCCCGCTCGCGCTCCCGCTCGACATAGCGCTGGACGCCTGCTTCGGATTCCGCATCCAACACAGCGCGCTCAGCGATCATCAGACGCTCCAACTGCTCCCGCGCAAACTCGGCTCGCGCCTGAGGGCTGTCAGGCGTCGGCACCCGGCTGATCCACGCGCGATAGGCGTCGGTAAAGACGGACTGCGGCAGCGCGTATCCGCCCCACGACGCGACAGAAGGGTCGGGTTGCGCCGATACGGTCGCAGTTAGGAGAAGAAGGCCGAGACAGATTCGGAGCATGGGCGGCAAGCTAGCGGAAAGGCCAAACGCACGAAACGCAAAAACCTGTCGAGCCAGGGCGACTCGACAGGTTTGTTCTACGAGGAGCGTCGCACCCTTACGGAATGCGGTCGACGACGACGTAGGCTTCGACGGCGTAAAACTCCGGCAGCCCCAGGCTGTTGAGTTGCTTGGCCGTGCCCGTGTTGCGGTCTTTGGCGCGCTGCCAGAACTCGCGTTCGTCGTAGGCGCCGGGGAAGAGCGCGCGGTCCTTCTGGCTTTCGTGCTTGAAGATCGCCTCGATCTTGCGGTCCAAATCGGCTTTGGACATCGGCATGAATACGTCCGCCTTGTAGATCTCCCACTCCTGCCACGCGCCGCGATACAGCCACACGACAGGCCGCTTGTGGACGTCGGCTTTTGCTTCGGCTTCCACCTGCGTCAACGCGTCGTCTCCGCTGGTGTCTTTGGCGTCCTTCTCGTCGACTTTCTTCTTTGACGCACGCTTGGGCTTCGCAGCTTTCTCCCCTGCCTCGTTGTAAGCGTCGAGCGCGTCGCGGATGGCGACGTAGCACATGCGGTGGGTACCGTGCGGGTCCGACAGGTCACCGGCGACGTAGATGTGATCCGGCTCGATTTCGGCGAGCAGATCCTTGACCACCTTGATGTCGTCGGGGCCGATGGGCAGTTTGCGCACCATTCCCGTTTTGTAGAACGGCATGTCGAGGAAGCGCGCGTTGCTCTCGTCCATCCCCATGATCTCGATACCCGCGACGGCTTCGGAGTAGCGGATAAACGCTTTGAGATCCTGCACGTCTTGGGTGTCGATCTGTCCTGGCTTCTTGTTTTTGAGGAAGTCCAGAATGTCCTGACGATGCTTGCGGACGCTTTTCTGCTGCTCCTTGGGGACGCCGAGCGCGTTCATGCTCATGTCCGTAAACAGCAGGTGACGCCGCACGTCCACGTCGAAGACGGCGACCGAGCCGTTCGTCATGTAGGCGACCGTCACCTCGTTGCCGTTGCGCACCAACTTGTCGAGCATGCCGCCCATCGAGATCACGTCGTCATCCGGGTGCGGGCTGAAGCAGATCACCTTTGAGTTCGACGGCAGCGTGTCGCGGTAGCGGACGCGCGTGCGCAGGTCCTCGAACACCTCATGTAGGAGATCGTCGACGCCGTCGTAGGCATACACGAGATCGTACAAGTGGTGCTCGAAGAAGTCAGCCGTTTCGAGCCTCAAAATCGCCTTGTCGACTTTCTCGCTCAGCCAGATGACAGCGCGCTTCGACAGCTCACCCGTCCACTCGACTGGGCGGACGAGCCACGGCG
>CAXBBB010000627.1:0-2202 GCA_963973615.1 uncultured Rhodothermales bacterium
GAACGCGAGTGACACCAACAGCAGCGCCTCGACGAGCAGTTGCCGCGCCACCTGTCCGCGTCCTGCGCCGACGGCTTTGCGCACGCCAACTTCCCGTGCCATGCGCAGTCCGCGCGCTGTAGCCAGATTGACGTAGTTGAGAATGGCGATGATCAGAACGGCCAGCGCGATCAGCCCGAACAGGCGCATGAACGCGGCCTTGCCCGTGAACTGATTGCCGTGTGTGTCGACCGAGAAATACACGTCGGCTATGGGGACGGGCACGTAGAACTGTTGCCCCCAGAAGCTGTCTTCGGTGTTGTCGGGATCGACCGTGCTCATCCGGTCGGGCAGTGCCGCAGTGAACGCGGCAACGTCCGTTCCTGAATGGAGGCGGGCGTAGGTTTGGAGCCAGCGCATGCCCCAACTGTCCGCGTCGCCGTAGCCGTCGTCGTTGCGCGCCTCGAACCGGGCGACGGCCTCGAACTGAATCGTCGAGTGATGCGGTGGCGCAAGCGCAATAGCTGAGACGGTCAGAGGAATCCACACGCCCGGCTCGCGCCAGTTGGACTGGAAGAACTCGACCGTTTGCCCGATGGGGTCGGCGTCGCCGAACAGCGCGGTTGCGGATGTGGGCGTGAGTACGATCTCATTCGGCTCGCTCAGAATCCTCGCCGGATTGCCCGACGCGAGGGGAAACGAGAACATCTCGAAGAAGCCCTCTTCGGTGAACAGCATGTCGCTTTCGACCTCACCCGCGCCTTCCGATAGCCGCAGGCGTCTGGTGCCCGGCCCCGTCGTCCGAATCGCACGCTCGACTTCGGGCTGATCCGCAACCGCATCGGCGACCGGATACGAGAGCCACGTCTCGCCGCCGGTGAGCGTACTGTCGGCCAGCGTGATCGCCAGGATCCGGTCGGCGTCGGCGTGGAAGCGGTCGACGCGGGTTTCGTCGCGGATGTAGAACAGCGCCAAGAGCGCGCACGCCAGCCCGACGGCCAGCCCAAACGCGTTGAGCGAGGTGAAACCGGGATGCCGGGCGAGTCGGCGAGCAGCGATGCGGAGTGTGTGCATGAGAGGATAGATGTAGGGGCGACTCGGCGAGTCTTCCAGAGGTTTGCGGATGGCCGGCGGGACCTGGCAGGTCGCAGCCGACCGGCCAGGTCTCCACGTCACACCGCAGCGACCGTCTGATTGGCGAAGTGCTCGCTCACGATGCGTCCGTCGAACAGGTTGACGACGCGGTGGGCGTATTCGGCGTCGATGGCCGAGTGGGTTACCATCACGATGGTCGTCCCAGCCTCGTTGAGTTCGACGAGCAGCTTCATCACCTCGGCGCCGTTTTTGGAGTCGAGGTTACCTGTCGGTTCGTCCGCCAGGATCAGCGGCGGGCTGGCGACGACGGCGCGGGCAATCGCCACACGCTGCTGCTGACCGCCCGAAAGCTGCTGCGGGTGGTGGCTGCGGCGGTGCAGCATCGCGACGCGATCGAGGGCGGCTTCGACGCGGGCCTTGCGCTCGGCTTTGTCGGTTTTGAGGTAGAGCAGGGGCAACTCGACGTTTTCGTAGACCGTCAGGTCGTCGATCAGGTTGAAGCTCTGAAACACGAATCCGATGCGTCCACGCCGCAGCTTGGCCCGCTGCGACTCGCCCGCTTGGGCGATGTCTTGCCCGTCGAACAGGTACTTGCCGCTGGACGGCTGGTCGAGCATACCCAAGATGTTGAGCAGCGTCGACTTGCCGCAGCCCGATGGCCCCATCAGCGCCACGAATGCGCCACGGTTCACACCGAGTGAGACGCCCGCCAGCGCCTGCGTCTCGACTGATTCGGTGCGGTACACCTTGGTCATGTCCTGCGTTTGAATGAGAACCGAACTTCGGTTCTTGGCAGCGGCTGGAGTAGAAGGCGTGATCGTGGGCGTTTCCATGTGGATTCGGGTTGGGGTGTACCGACGCAGCAGGCCGCGCCGGAGGAATAGGAGAAGGAGAGGAGAAGGAGAGAAAAAGGGCGATAAACGTCCAGCTTGCCGTCGCGAGGAGCGCAGCGACGCGGCGATCGGAGGCTGGTAGGCGACTGAGCACGGGGATTGCCACGCTACGCTCGCAATAACTGGGACTAGTTCAGCACCAGCACGTCGGCGTCACCGAACGTGTCGTAGCTGGAGGTCACGACGCGGTCGCCGGGTTGAAGGCCGTCGGTGACTTCGAAAAAGAGCGGGTTCT
>CAXBBB010000628.1:0-2198 GCA_963973615.1 uncultured Rhodothermales bacterium
AGTCGGCGCTCGAGCGCTATCGGTCGATTGTCGACGCGGGCGGTTGGTCATCGATTCCCGCCGGAGATCTAGTCCGCCTCGGCGACACGGCCCAGGCCCAGGTTCAGGCGCTCCGCGACCGGCTCGCCGCGACAGACGAGTTGGGGGGTGCTGCATCGACCGGGCCGGTGCTCGACGACGCGCTCGCCGCTGCCCTCGCCGAGTTTCAACTGCGCCACGGGTTGACCGCCGACAGCCTTCTCGGCGGCAACACGCGGACGGCGCTCAACGTGCCTGCCAGCCGTCGTGTGCGCCAGATCGACGCGATGCTCGGACGCTGGAGCGAGTTACCCGACTTTCCGACGGGGCCGGACGCCAAGTACGTCATAGTCAACGTGCCCGAGTTTACCGTCCGCGCGTTCGAGGGGGGGCGCGAGGCCCTGCAGATGAAGGTGGTCGTGGGCAGCGCATACGACGGGCGGGCGACGCCGCTCTTCCACGACTCGCTCGATCACGTCATCTTCGGACCGTACTGGAATGTGCCGCCCAGCATCGCGACGGAAGAACTCGTACCCGACGGCGCCGAAGCGCTCACCCGCAAGGGGTTCGAGATCGTGAGCCACTACGCGGTCGACGCCCGCGTGTATGAGATGACGCCTGCCAACCTGCGCCGCGTTGCAAACGGTAACCTGCGCATCCGCCAGAAACCCGGCCCGGACAACGCGCTGGGACGGGTCAAATTCATCTTTCCCAACCGGTACGCCGTCTATCTCCACGACACGCCTGCCGACGCACTGTTCGATCAGACCGATAGGGCCGCCAGCCACGGCTGCATTCGGCTAGAGCGTCCGGCGGAGTTCGCGGCCTGGGTATTGGGGTCCCAAGGGTGGGACGAAGAACGCGCCGAGCAGGCGATGAATAGCGGCGAGCGTCAGCGCGTCGACCTGGATACCAAGATTCCGGTCTACATCGTCTACCTGACGGTCTACGCCGACGACGAAGGGCACGTGCATTTCTTGCAGGACATCTACGATGAGTACGCCGAAGCCTGATCCACCACCGATCCGCACGCGCCCACGCAAACGCACGCTCCTGGCGTCGGTCCTACTACTCGTCGCGTTGTTCGCAGCAGGCGTGTGGGGCCTGCGCCGCGTGATGCCCGACGCCGACGTGCTGCCGCTGCCGCCTGATGCGGCGTCGGATCTGTTCGATGCGCAGCCGCCGACGCTCGCCGAGCGCGTCGCCGATTCGACCGATTTCGAAGACGGCGTCTCCGCGTTCGCCGTCGAGGTGGGCGAGTGGACGATTCCGTACCGCGTATTCGGCCTCTTCGTCGCGCCCGGCGACACGCTCGGCATTCGGCCGCTCAGCGTCACGCAGCCCGGAGGAGCATGGCACGTCAGCGCCCAATCGGGAGCACTAGCCCAGACGGGCGATGACGTGTGGACCTGGACCGCCCCCACCGATCCCGGGCCGTACCCCATCCGCGTCGCCGACACCTCTACAGGTGAGTTCGTCACGCTCCACGCATTCGTCGGCGTCCCTTTTGATCACTCCACCGACGCACTCGACGGCTACCGCATCGGTGCGTACGCCGACCACGACGGCCCAGTCAACCAAAAGCCCCCGCTCTTCGTCCGACTCACGCCCGATGTGGCCGACGTCGCCGTCAGCCCGCACTTCACCGTCGGCCAGTTCGTAGCCAAGCAGGTCTCCGACTACCCCAAGTATCTGGTGATGAGCACGCGTCTCCTGCTCAAGCTCGAGGGACTGCTGCAAGCCGCCAATGAAGCGGGCATCTCGGCGCGGACGTTTACGGTCATGAGCGGCTACCGAACCCCCCACTACAACCGCTCCATCGGAAACACGACGACGCTCAGCCGACATCTCTTCGGCGATGGCGCGGATATCTTTATCGACGACGACGGTGACGGTCAGATGGACGATCTGGACGGCGATGGGCAGATCACCGAAGCCGATGCGCGCGTGCTGGCGAGTCTGGTGGAGGCGCAGTCAGATGCCGACTGGTACCAACCGTTCATCGGTGGGTTGGGCATTTACGGACCGGCACCGCACCGAGGCCCCTTCATCCACGTCGATACGCGCGGAACGGCAGTGCGGTGGTGACCCGACTCAGTGCTGTGTCACGCTCATTCTGTAGGATAGTCATTGCGAGCGAAGCGCGGCAATCTTGTTCTTCTGTGCTCCGTTCAGCGGGG
>CAXBBB010000629.1:0-2196 GCA_963973615.1 uncultured Rhodothermales bacterium
CGTCTACTTTGCCCGTTCACACTCCCCGTGCTCTGCGCGCCAGAGCCTGATTGTTCTACCGCCCTGTGCTCGACCTCGACGACATCCTTGTCTTCGTCCGTGCCCAGACTGGCTACCGCAAACCGATCTCGGAGCACGCCGACCTCGACCGCGACCTCGGCGTCTTCGGGGACGACATGAGCGAACTCCTCGCGGCGTACTCGGAGCGGTTCGACGTCGATATGTCACGGTACCGCTGGTATTTCCACACGGGCGAGGAGGGGCTCCTCAACGTCGGCGCTCTGTTCTTCAAGCCGCCATATGCGAGAGTCCGGCACATCCCGGTGACACCGGCCGTGCTCCTCGCCTCCGCTCGATCTGGCGTGTGGTCCGTGGGCTACCCGGCGCACGTCCTGCCGCCCCGTAGGTTTGACCTGGTCATAAACCAAGCGTTCGGCGCCGTCGTGCTCGGCGCTGTGGTTCTGGCGCTGGTCTGGAAGTACCTCCTCCGCTAACTGGCAAGGGGCGGTAGAACCCGCCGCTGTTGCGGGCGACGCAAAGGCGGGCGGATTGCCTCGCTCGGTCGTCGGCGCTATCCTTGCCACGTCCAATCACCAGTGCTCTGCTCGCCAGAGCCTGTTTTGTTGCCGTACTTGCTGCGTCAGGATAGGCAGTTCCGGAACTGCCGAGCAGCGGCGAGCGGCTCTTTCCGAGAGAGAGTACCTTACCGATGCAGCGTACCTCCGCTGGTGGAGTGACTCTGCCGTCACTACCCGACATGCTCTAGCCCTGCTTGATGGGGATCAGCGGCCGTGGCGGGTGCCCGATATCACCTGCGCGGCCCTTCGGGGATTGCGTTACAAGAGGTTGAGATGATCGAAACCCCCAACGTCGCTGGCGTGTCCATCGTGGAGAGTTCGTACCCGCCCGGACAACGCTTCCGGCCGCACTGCGACAGGCGGTCGCGCGTGAGTATCGTGCTGTCCGGTTCGCTGCGCGAAGTGGCGCTGGGACGCGAGGTGCACGCGACAGCAGCCAGCGTGGTCGTGAAGCCGACCGACGTGCGCCACTGCAACGTCTTCGGCGACGCCGGGGCACGGGTGCTCTCCATCCTCTCGCCTTGTGCGCTGCTCGACGGCTACGATGCGGGGCCCGCCGGGAGACTTGACCGCTGGCGCTGGTACCACACCGGCCCCCCGGCTGCTGCGGCCCTGCGCTTGGTACGCGCGATCCGCTGGACGCCGGGCGATGTAGTGGACGGGCTCTGGGGACTAATGGGAGAGATCCTCGCCTCCGACGCCGAGCGAGATCCGGCGAGTCCTCCGCCCTGGCTCCTGCGAACCAAGGAGGAGTTGGACGACGCGTTCGATCAGAAGCCCACGGTGAGGGCGCTCGCCGCCGCTGCGGGCGTTCACCCGGTGTACCTCTCGCGGGCGTTCCGCCGGCACTTCGGCTGCGCGGTGACGACGTACCGCCGCCGGCTCCGCGTCAGGGCCGCAGCAGCGGAGTTAGCCGCCACCCCGACGCCGGCGGCGCAGATCGCGCTCGCGGTGGGGTTTGCCGACCAAAGCCACATGTGCCGCGACTTCCAGGCCGAACTCGGCATAAGTCCCGGCCGGCTGCGCGTGCTGCTCCAGCGACCGTAGGGCCGTTCAGGTTGCATTCGTTCAAGACACGTCGTGCCGGCGAGAGTACTCTCCCTCCAACAGGCCCCGGTACCACCCCATTCTCGGCTCTGACTGAAGCGGGGATCGCGGCTCGCTTCGGACGTGGTAGCCCGCTCGCTTGCGTTGCGATCGTTTGCCTCGCGCTCCCTGGCGGGTTGCCCCGATGCGAGGCCTCGCGCCCCCGGCGCACCGTGTCGAACGCCCTCCCCGCCCTGAACCCACCTCCCGCTGCACTCTCCGACAGAGACTCCATCCCCCTCACATACCATGATGACCGACTTTCTCCTCTTCGCGCTCCTGACCGTGTGCCTGATCCCGCCAGCGCTGGCGCAGGGCAAGGGGGGCCAGGCGCCGCCTGACTCATCGTACCTCGCCACTCGGGAGGGGGCAGTGCTCCAGGACTTTCTCCAGGCCTACAACACGGGAAAGCGAGACCTGCTCGAGCGCTTCGCCGCCCGCCGGTACGCAGAGGCTCACCTGGCCCGCGTCGGAGGCCCGGGGGGCGCGGCCGACTACTGGCTCGCCAAATTCAGCCAGCTCGGGCCGGTCC